>NZ_JBVVQK010000007.1:0-85847 GCF_055811175.1 Mesorhizobium sp. WSM4828
CCCCCCCCCCCCCCCCCCCCCCCCCCCCCCCCCCCCCCCCCCCCCCCCCCCCCCCCCCCCCCCCCCCCCGCCCGCCCGCCCCCCCCCCCCCCCCCCCCCCCCCCCCCCCCCCCGCGGCTGAGCTGCGTGACAAAAGCTAGGCAGCGAAACGATCGATCACTTCGGCCAGCGGGACATGGCCAAGACAGGCACCCGAACCCGCCGGATTTTCGCCATCCTCGATGGCCTGTGCGTAACGCACGGCCGGATCGGCTTCGATCCTGCCGCGCAACACGGCCAGCTTGGGGTAGCTCGCGCCGTCGACCGCCTTGTGGAACTCCGCCCAGCGCGCCACGCCAATCAGCGTGGTATCCGCAAGCGTCAGCCGGTCGCCGACCAGAAAGTCCGTGTCGGCGATCATCGCCTCGAGCTGGTCATGGCGGTTGGTAACGATCTTGCGGCCAAAGTCACGCAAGGTTGCCAACAACACCGGTTCGGCCGATTCCATTTCATATGCAGCCCAGAGCGGGGTGAAAGCGGCGGTGAAACCGGTGTTCACGAAAGCCATCAGCTGGTGCATTCGGTCGGCCTCCGGCGAGCGAGGCTCGAAGCTGATACGGCGTTGGGTGTCACGAGCTTCGAGCCAGGCGGCGATCGCCATGGTCTCGGTGAGCACCCTGCCTTCGTCGGTGATCAACACCGGCGTTTCCTGACGGCCGTTGATGCTGGCATAGGCGTCGTTCTTCATCTCAGTGAGCATGTCGACGCGACACAGGCGGTAGGGCTGTCCGACGCGTTCAAAAGCAGCGACAAGCCCCATCGAACTTCCCAGCGGGAAGCCGTAAAGGAGAATAGGTTCCATTTCTTTGTCTCTTCCATGATTTAGGGATTACGCTGCGCAGCGAAACTTGACCCTAAACGCTGGTCGCCCCATGTAAATTACGCACTATTCTGTAACCAGGTCCCCGCCATGAAAGACGTCGTCTCACGCTGCCCGATCGAGGAGACCATGCGTGTGCTCAGCGGTCGCTGGCCCACCTTGCTTCTCTACTATCTCAAGGACGGGACCAAGCGCTTCAGCGACCTGAGGCGCGACAACCCAACCGTGTCGCACCGCATCCTGGCGCTGGAACTGCGCAAGCTGGAGGAAGCCGGGATCGTGCGGCGAACGGCGCACGCCGGCTATCCGCTACGCGTGGATTACGACCTCACGGAGCCCGGCCTCAAGCTTGTGCCGCTTGTCGACGCCCTCGGCGACTGGTGGGAACATACCGAGCAAGATCGGGCCGGCCGGGCTACGTCGACGCCCGAAACGAATCTAGACACAGCCGCCTAGCCGATCGTGAAAATCTGACGCTTGCCACCCGAGGCTGGACAGCCGCTTTGGGTCGGATCCGGGCCGAATACCGAAATGCACCGGCAGCGCCAGAAGCTTCATTGCCGAGCAGATACTCTAACGTCGTCAAGTTCGAGCCAGAGATTAAGAAGAACAGAGCCATCGCCGCATAGGCGTCTGCCTGCGTGGGTATGGACGGATTCGCGTTGGTTTGTTCGGGAATACTTTTGAGCCCGATTACCGCCGAGGCAAAGGCCTTCAAATCTTTTCAGGGCAAGGAATGCAAGCCTGACTACAAACGGCTTTGCCCAATGACACCGATCGGCAAATGCGACCTTCAGAGCATGATCGAGCAGTTGTCACCCGCCTGCAAGGCCTTCGTCGAGAAGCACCGGTAATCCAGCTCTGGTACCGCCGCGGACCAACCGCCGGGTGGTCTGCGACAACGCTTGGTGTGGGTGTGCCCGCCGTTCCGGTTGGGGCATCGTTCGCCCAACAATATTGGTCCCAGTGGCCGGGCAGAGCGGCACATGCTGCACCGGGAATGAGGCGAGGCCGACAGTGCGACGGCCTCGCTGGTATTCCCGATCAGGCGGCGTGGCGCTTGGCCTCAGCCGCATAGCGGTCCAGGAGACCGCTCCAGCCACCCTCCGATTCGAAGGCCTCGCGCATCGCCTCTGCGGTTTCGCCCATGTTCTCCAGAAGCCTGTGCTCGAGTTCCACACGCGTCGCGTTCTCGCCGAGCGCGACAAAGCGAATCTCGACTTCGGTCAGCAATCCCGGATCGTAGCGCCAGCCGGCTCCAATGCGCCAGGCGAGCGTCAGCCTGGACGGCGGATCCCAGGCGAGAACCTCGCCCCAATCGCATTGTGATCCATCCTCGCCGATCTCGTACCAGCGGCCGCCGGCTTTCGGTTCGATCACCGCGGTCGTCAGGGCGGCTTTGCCGATCGAGTGCGAAGCCGGCCACCACCGTCCGAATCCTGTGGTGAACACATCGAATGCCCTGTCGAGCGGCACCTCCACCGTAACCGACTTCCTGACCGGCGCGGGCTTGATCATGGTCGTCATTTCCTCTTCTCCTTACTGTTGTCGACTTCCCGTTTGAAGGCGTCGAGCGCATCGCCCCACATGCGGTCGAGCCAGGCGCGCATCTCGCCGAGCCCATGCGGGTCGAGATGATAGATGTTGCTGGCACCCTTGGGCTCTGCGCGGACCAGCCGGGCCTCCTTCAAGACCTTGAGGTGCTGCGATACGGCCGGCTGCGAGACCGGAAGCACTCGCGTCAGATCGATGACCGAGCGTGGCCGATCGGCGATGAGCTCGAACACCTTGCGGCGCGTCGGGTCGGCCAAGGCCACCATTCCTGCATAATCATAAATCATGACTTATGATAAGCTAAAACTTATGATAGGTCAACTGACGGAGCGGTGGACCGGTGTTTAAACACCCGGCCGGTTCGGCCCCCGAGGCTCGGGTGGTGCGCGCGTTCGGGCAGCGTGATAATCAGCCTGATCTTTTTGACGACAGGAGACGGCCGTGATCACCGGCAAGGAACTCATCCAGTGGGGTTTTAAGCCGGGCAAGTGGTTTCCGGCTGCTATCGCCGACGCGCAACGCATGGAAAGCGAAGGACGCTCGCAGGACGACATCTTCGCCTATCTGCAAACACTGATGCCGGTCGAGATGATGCCCAGGACCAATGCGCTGGCGTTTAGCGTTTTCCTGGAGCCGGAAAACGATGTCGAGCGCGAAAACCTTGGCCTGGTGGTCGAGGCCATGGATGCCCTCCTGCGCACACCAACAGTCGTGGCCGGGGTCGTCATGCCCGACGCATGTCCGGCAGGAACCATCCCCGTCGGCGGTGTCGTGGCGGCTAGAAACGCCATCCACCCTGGTTTCCATTCGGCCGATATTTGCTGCTCGATGGCGATCACGGTGTTCAAGAGGAACGACGATCCGAAGAAGATACTCGACGCGGCGTTCGACGCAACGCATTTCGGGCCCGGCGGGCGTAAGGATCGGCGTGGTTGGGACATGTCGCGGGAACTTGCCGTGCGATTTAAGTCGAACCGCTTCCTTTCCGACATTGTGCCTATCGGCGACAGCAACATGGGCACGCAGGGCGACGGCAATCATTTCCTCTATGTCGGTCATCTCAGGTCGACCGGACAGCCGGCTATAGTAACCCATCACGGATCACGCGGTCCGGGAGCGATGCTGTACAAACGCGGCATGGCATTGGCCAAAAAGCATACGGCAATAGTGTCGCCAAGAACGCCTTCTGGGGCGGCATGGATCGAGGCTGAAACCGACGAAGGCCGCGCATACTGGGAAGCACTGCAAACCATTCGCGAGTGGACCAAGCAAAACCATTTCCGCATCCATGACCGCGTTCAGGGTGTCCTTGGCAACCATATTGTCGATCGGTTCTGGAACGAGCACAACTTCGTCTTTCGCCGGGACGACGGGCTCTTCTATCATGCCAAAGGCGCAACGCCTTCGTTCTCTCGCTTCTCGGCGGACGACGTTGGCCGTACGCTGATCCCGATGAATATGAGCGAGCCGATCTTGATCACCGGCCACACCGACAAAAAGGCGTCGCTTGGCTTCTCCCCTCATGGTGCCGGCCGAAACATGAGCAGAACCCGCTACTTGCGCGACGTGATCGGCTCGCGGGAACTCGACGACGTTCTCAAGGCTGAAACGCGCGGGTTGGACATCCGGTTTTGGATGGGAAGACCAGACCTGTCCGAATTGCCGGCGGCCTACAAGAGCGCCAAACAGGTCATTGGCCAAATCGAGAAGCATGGCCTGGCGACCATCCAGGACTTTGTCGATCCCTACGGCTCGATCATGGCAGGCGATTGGGAAAAGGACATGCCGTGGAGAAACAAGAAATGAAATGTCGGAAAATGGCGGAACGCTACCGAGCGGTAAGCCGAGTGCTTCCGCCGACATCGCCTTGAACTCCTTTGCCAGGCGACGGTCGACCCGCAACTACCTTACTCTGAACGGCCGGACCATGTCTCGAGCCGGCAAATGTCGACCACCGGGGAAAAGGTAAACCTGGCGGCAAGGTTTTTACCTTATCGGTGTATGTGTCTCTCCGGCGAAACTTTAAGAACGGGTAAATTGGTTTGGCCCTCACCACGGACGCCTCTCGCTACAGGCCCTCCGCCATATGGCAATTGCGCCTCTCCCTGTTCATGGCGACATACGTATTAGGCGCATCTGCACTATATCCAGAAGTATTCTATACGTCAGCCTTAATCTATTCTCACAAGTTTCTTGTTGGCATTCCGGTGTTGTTTATCGGTGGCGTCTGTTGTGCCGCGCTAATCCATGGCCGGCGGCAACCGGTTCGCTACGCACTGGATTTGGTTCAAGGGCGCTGGCGCGGCTGTCTGCTGGTGCTGCTGTTCTTCTTTGCCAGCTTGACCGCGTTCTCTACCTACAAGATCGCCATCCCGTCCGTCGTCCCATACTATGCCGACAACTGGTTGGCCGACGCTGATGAATGGCTGCACGGGATGCCGCCATGGGAGATCGTCCATAAGCTCGACAGCAACAATTGGTCGTTCGTCGTCTTCAACAGCTATGAAGTCATTTGGTTTTACCAGTGGTTCGGCACCATCCTTTTCGTGTCGCTCTGGTCGGACGAGATTGCCCGCATCCGCTATCTCTGCGCAGCAGCGCTGACGTTGTGCGTCCTCGGAACGGTCTTGGCCCTGGCGCTGGCATCGGTCGGACCGGTTTACTACCACCACTTTGTTGGCGTGGATCGCTTCCACGGATTGAATGCGGCCTTGGACAGACTGGACCATAGTTACATGGTGCGGGACCCCGCGGCATACCTCCTGATGGCTTACCAGAGCGGCCGGCCAAGTCTTGGCGGCGGCATCTCGGCCATGCCAAGCATGCATGTCGCCTTTGCCGCATTGAACGCCTATTTGCTGTCATCGATCAATCGCTGGCTTGGCGTTCTGGGTTGGACCTTTGCAGCCCTGATCCTGTACGGATCGGTATTCACTGGCTGGCACTATGCCGTGGACGGCTACGCATCGATCGTTGTTGTGTCGGTGATCTGGTGGGCGACCGGACGCCTGGTGCGCGAATAATCACGTGCGCCTATCGATGGATGGCCATGCCCGCCGATGGCCACTTCGAATAAGCCAAACTCGCGACCGTAACCAGGCAAAAAGCAGGTGCCCTTACAAGGACGCTCCCTGCCGGTGGATCTCGAACTTGGTTCTTTATGTCGATGTATCCTCTTCAATGAGCGAGACGGAACAACGGCTGCAGCGGGAGGGATATGTCAACGGCTGCTCGATGCCGCAGTGTTGCAGTCCATTTGAATCCGGCCGGCGTGGTAATGCCCATATCGATCTCCTTCGACCAATATGAATCATAAGCCGTCCATCAAAGGAATCCTGAATCCCTTAATTCGCGACTGACTTTAGCCCAATGGCGGGGCAGCCAAAGGGTGGACATTTCAGCCCACATGGAAAATGATCATGTTGCCATGCACAACACTGCAGTGCTCTGATCTCGACGAGAAGCCTGAGCGTAGAAGCGGATCAACCGACCTCCGGTCCAGCGAGCGAGGACGCAAATGGACACCCCAGATAATGGCCAATTGCATCGCGACGCGGGCGGGCGACCCCGTCGATCGGCCGGCTGGCTTGCCCGCGCTGCCATGTCGGCGGCATTCCTGCTCGGCATGGCTTTCAGCAGCACTGCGTTTGCGCAGGACCAGCAGCTTCCCGTGGTGACGGTGGCCAAGCCGGTGGTCCGTGAAATCGTCGAAGACGACGAGTTCGTCGGGCGCTTCGAAGCCGTCGACCAGGTCGCCATCCGTTCGCGCGTCAGCGGCTATCTGGACAAAATCAGCTTCCAGGACGGCGCACTGGTCAACAAGGGCGACCTGCTCTTCACCATCGACCAGCGTCCGTACCAGGCGGCTTATGATGCCGCCAAATCGCAAGTGGACGTCGCCAAGAGTCTGCTCGAATTCTCCAAGATGCAGCTGGATCGCGCCGACGAACTCGCCAAGACCGGCAATATCTCAACCGCGACGGTCGACGACCGCCGGCGGGAATACCTTTCGGCGCAGGCGCAGATGCAGGGCGCGACGGCTGCGCTGACGACGGCCAGCCTGAACATGGAATTCACCGAGATCAAGGCGCCCTTGTCCGGCCGCATCGACCGCCGGCTGGTGTCGGTCGGCAACCTCGTGCAGCCGGATTCCACCTTGCTGACGACCATCGTTACGCGCGATCCGATCGACTTCTATTTCGACGTCGATGAGCGCCTGTATTTCAGCTACGCCCGCGACGCGAAGGAGCGTGGCGGCAGCATGCAGGAAGGCGCCGGCGGGCTCGATGTGGTGGTTCGCGTCGCCGACCGCGCGGAGGCGGTATTCAAAGGCAAGCTCGATTTTGCCGAGAACCGGATCGACAACGCGACCGGCACCATGCGGGTGCGTGCAAGGTTTCCCAACGCCGACGGCATTCTCCAGCCAGGCATGTTCGGGCGCATCAACGTGCCGGGGTCGCTGCCGCATAGCGGCGTGCTGGTGCCCGACGAGGCGATCGGCGCCGATCAGGATCGCCGCATCGTCTTCCTGGTGGATGAGGCCGGGACGGTGTCGGCAAAGCCCGTGCGCACCGGCCCGCTTCTCGACGGCTACCGGGTGATCCGCGGGGGCCTGACCGGCGACGAGACGATCATCGTCAACGGGCTGATGCACGCCAGGCCCGGCACCAAGGTGAAGGTCGAGATGGTGACGTTGCCGCCCAGGGCCGAGACCGCCGGGTTGCAGCAATGAGGTTCGCACATTTCTTCGTCGACCGTCCGATCTTCGCATCGGTCGTTTCGATCGTCCTGCTAATCCTCGGCGGGATTGCTTATACCCAGCTGCCGGTCGCGCAATATCCCGAGATCGCGCCGCCGACCATCGTCGTTCGCGCGCAGTATCCGGGCGCCGACGCCGAGACGGTCGCAGCGACGGTGGCAACGCCGATCGAGCAGGAGATCAACGGCGTCGAGGGCATGCTCTACATGTCGTCCTATTCGTCGGGCGACGGGGCGATGGCGCTGACCATCACCTTCAAGCTGGGCACCGATCTCGACCAGGCGCAGGTGCTGGTACAGAACCGCGTGTCGGTCGCCGAGCCGCGCCTGCCCGAAGAAGTCCGCCGCCTCGGCATCACCACCACCAAGACCTCGCCCGACCTGATGATGGTCGTGCACATGCTGTCGCCCGACAATACCTACGACCAGCTCTACGTCTCGAACTACGCCCGCTCGCGGGTGCGCGACATACTGCTCAGGTTAGACGGCGTCGGCGACCTCATCATCTTCGGCGAACGCGAATATTCGCTGCGCATCTGGCTCGATCCGGAAAAACTGTCCGCCCTGGGGATGACCTCGGGCGATGTGGTGCAGGCGCTGCGCGACCAGAACGTCCAGGTGTCGGGTGGCTCGATCGGCGCGCCGCCGACCAGCACCGGCACGGCGTTCCAGTACACGGTCACCACGCAAGGCCGCTTCAACGACGCACGCGACTTCCGATACGTGATCGTCAAATCGGCCGACGACGGTCGCCTGATCTCGTTGCAGGACGTGGCGCGCATCGAGCTCGGCGCCAAGGATTACGTCACCAACTCCTATCTCAACGGCAAACCGGCCGTGGCGCTCGCCATCTTCCAGCGGCCGGGCACCAATGCGCTCGCCGCAGCCGCGGAGATCCAGGACAAGATGAAGGAGCTTTCCCGCGACTTCCCGAAGGGGTTGAGCTACGACATCGTCTACAATCCGACCGAGTTCGTCGCCGAGTCGATCCAGGAGGTCTACAAGACGATCCTCGAGGCGATGCTGCTGGTCATCATCGTCATCATCGTCTTCCTGCAATCGTGGCGCATGGCGATCGTGCCGATCGTGGCGATCCCCGTGTCGCTGATCGGCACGCTGGCGGTGCTTTACGCCGCCGGCTTCTCGCTCAACATGCTGACGCTGTTCGGCCTCGTTCTGGCGATCGGCATCGTCGTCGACGATGCGATCGTCGTGGTCGAGAACGTCGAGCGCAATATCGCCAGAGGGCTGGCGCCCAATCCGGCGTCGCACCTGACCATGGACGAAGTCGGAACCGCGGTCATCGCGATCTCGCTGGTGCTGATAGCCGTGTTCGTACCGACAGCCTTCATCCCCGGCATTTCTGGGCAGTTCTACCTGCAGTTTGCGATCACTATCGCGGTGTCGACGGCGATCTCGGCATTCAATTCGCTGACGCTTTCGCCGGCGCTGGCCGCACTGCTGTTCAAGCCGCACCACGCCGCGGCGGCGCCGCCGCGCTTTTTCCTGGCGCGGTTCGGACGGGCGCTCGCCGACGGCTTCAATCGCGGCTTCGACAAGGTCGCCCACTGGTATTCGAGCATCGTCCGCGTGCTGGTCGGCTCGTGGATAACGATCGCCGCCATGCTGGCCGTTTTCGCGGCCCTCATCTACGCCACGGTCTACATGGTGCAGGCGGTGCCGCGCGGTTTCATTCCGTCGCTCGACCAGGGCTATGCGATCGTCGTCGTCCAGTTGCCGGACGGCGCCTCGCTGTCGAGGACCGATGGGGTCATCCAGCAGGCGTCGCAGATCATCCAGAAAACGCCAGGCGTCGACTATGCAGTCGCCTTCGCCGGCTTCTCCGGCGCGACCTTCACCAACGCCAGCAACGCGGGCGTGATCTTCGCCAGGTTCAAGCCCTTTGACGAGCGACTGAAAGCCGGCCAGTCGGCGACCCAGGTCATCGGCAATCTGTTCGGCAGTCTGCAAAGCATCAAGGAAGCCTTCATTATCGCACTGCCGCCGCCGCCGATCCGCGGCGTCGGCAATGCCGGCGGCTTCAAGCTGCAGATCCAGGAGCGCAACAGCGCCGACATGCGGCAGATCCTGGCGCTTGCCAACGAAATCGCCGGCAAGGCCAACAAGACGCCGGGGCTGACGGGCGTGTTCACCACGTTCTCCGCGTCGAGCCCGCAATTCTTCCTGGCGATCGATCGCGACAAGGCGCGCATCCTGAACGTGCCGATCCCCAACATCTTCGAGACGCTGTCGATCAATTTAGGCACCGCCTACGTCAACGACTTCAACGCTTTCGGGCGCGTCTACCAGGTGCGGGCGCAGGCCGACCAGGCATTCCGCCTCGATCGCGCCGACATCTTGAAACTGAAGGTGCGCTCGGCGACCGGCGCGCTGGTTCCGCTCGGCACGTTGATCGAGATCCGCGACGTCACCGGCCCGGCGCTGGTCCAGCGCTACAACATGTACGTCTCGGTGCCGCTGCAGGGCAACGCCGCGCCCGGCGTTTCCACGGGCGACGCGCTGGCATTGATGGAAGGGATCACGGCAAAGACGCTGCCGGCCGGTACCTCCTATGAATGGACCGAGCTCGCCTATCAGGAGCGCAACACCGGCAATGCCGCTGTCTATATCTTCGGACTGTCGGTGCTGTTCGTGTTCCTGGCGCTGGCGGCGCAATATGAAAGCTGGGTGCTGCCGTTCGCCATTGTGCTGGTGGTGCCGCTCGGCGTGCTCGCGGCGTTGCTCGGCGTGTCTTTCCGAGGGCTGGACAACAACATCCTCGTGCAGATCGGGCTCATCGTGCTGATCGGGCTTGCCGCCAAGAACGCGATCCTGATCGTCGAATTCGCGCGCCAGGCGCAGGAACGCGGCCTGTCGGCCGCCGAGGCTGCCGTCGAAGCCTGCCGGCTCAGGCTGCGGCCGATCCTGATGACCGCTTTCTCGTTCATCCTCGGCGTCGTGCCGCTGGTGATCGCAACGGGCCCGGGCGCAGAAATGCGCCAGTCGCTTGGCACCGCGGTGTTCTCCGGCATGCTCGGCGTCACCTTCGTCGGCCTGTTCCTGACGCCGGTGTTCTACGTCACGCTCAGGTCGCTGTTTTCACGGCGCAAGCCCCGCACCGAGGCCGAGCCTTCGGGGCCGGCAGATGCGGCATCGGAGACGGCCGCCGAGTAGGGTAGCGGCTGGTAAATATGCAAAAGGAGACGTTTCGCGGGTCATTGCAATAGACTTGGCCAAGGTGGATAAGGCACGGGTCCTGATGTTTCAGCTGGTGTGTTCCCACCTGGGGACCCGCACCGAGCGATATTTTGCATCGGTCGCATCCTCCTCCTGACGAACACCTAATCACGGTCAACCCTTAGGCGCCGCGCCGCGCCGCTCGAGCGCGGTCTTGCGGATGATTTCCGCGATCTCCGGGCTGCTGCTGCACAGCAGCTGGAAATCCGCCGAGTGTAGCGACAGGAGTGAGACCACCGTTGTGGCGCTGACGGTCGCCGAGCGCGGTTCGCCGCTGATCAGCGCCATCTCGCCGAAGAAGGCGCCAGGGCCAAGCTCCACCGGGGTCGGCGTCGCGACGCTGACGCGCCCCTCCACGACGAAGAACATCTGATCACCGGTCTCGCCATTGCGGCAGATCACAGCGCCCGCCGGCACGATGCGAGGTCGTAATGCGCGCACGATCTCGACTAGTGTGGCCGGGCCGAGCTTCTGAAACAACGGCACGGCGGCGATCAATTGCCAATTGCGGACGAAATCCTCGCGACGGACTTCTTGATAAAAGCCGGTGGCAAGAATGCCAGCCCAGAGCGCGAAGATGCCGATGCCACTCATCATGACCGCCCCGGCAAGGACGCGGCCGGCGAAGCTTTCCGGAATAGCGTCGCCATAGCCCGTGGTGGACAGCGTGACCACCGCCCACCACATTGCCTGGGGGATGCTGCCGAACTTTTCCGGTTGGACGTCGCGCTCGATGACATAGGCCGCGAGCGAAACACCGAACAGAACGATGCAGAAGACCGTGGTGACGCCGATCAGGTTGCGCGCTTCGTTGGTCAGGATCCTGCCCAGCAGCGGGAAGAAAGTCGAGTCGCGCAGCGGTTTCAGCAGCCAGACAGCACAGTAGAGGCTCCGGTCAGGCGTACCGACGAGCAGAAATGCGGCGAGTGGAACCAAAACCGCGAGCATATCAATGGCAATTGCCGGCGTCCTGACCCGAACGTCTCCCGCCCGGCGCTTGAGGACCGTCTCAGCCAGTTGCAGGAGATAGACGCCCCAAATGACCGCGAGCACGGTAGCCAGAGCCAGTCTGCTTCGTGCGGACATATCCGGTGTCGTGAGCGCAGCCACCGCCACAAGCCCAGTCGCAGCCAGCAGCGCGTTGAGCGGTGCGTAGATTCTTAAGAAAGGCAGTACCGACATTCTATGCTCACGAGCGGCTATTATCCTCCAGAGTAGGATGCCTTCAAGGCAAGCGCAAAGGTGCTTACTTTCGCTGCGATGTTCATCACCAACGGTGAACTCAGATGTCCGGGAAAATGAACAGACAGGCTACAACGCGGACCTGATCCTGTACGGATCGGTGTTCACTGGCTGGCACTATGCCGTGGACGGCTACGCATCGATCGTTGTTGTGTCGGTGATCTGGTGGGCGACCGGACGCCTGGTGCGCGAATAATCAGGTGCGCCAACCGCATATATGGCTACGCGCGCTGATTGCTTCTTCGCATCGGCCAAACTCGCGACCGCAATCAGGCAAAAAGCACGTGCCCTGACAAGGTCACTGCCGTGCTCGAATTCAACGGGTGAGGTTCCGCTTTCGAATTTGATTGGTGCGGTCGAGATGCAACGCTGCACCGCCTCCCGCGTTGATTTTAAAGGGGTTTTTGGTAGAATTCCGTAGCGATTTGTATCACAGTTTGTATCTCAGTCCGTATCGCACGATGCGGACCCGGCACCAGCTAAGTAGCCCTTCTTACGAAGGCCGAAACCCGCCCGCTTCAAGAGTCTTTTGCCTACCTCAAACGCTTGGCAAGGAAGGAGCACAAGAAACTGTCGAAAGCCATCCGGTCGAAAAGGCAGCGGAGATTTAGAAGGCACGAATTTACGATGCCGCCGTTCCCACTATTCAGCCGCCTCGGCATAGTGTGCCGGCACATAGTTGAGAACGGGGCCCAGCCAGCGCTCGACATCGGCGATTGGCATCGCCTTACGGCTAGCATAATCCTCGACCTGGTCGCGTTCGATCTTGGCGACGCCGAAATAATAGCTTTCGGGATGGGCGAGATAAATGCCCGACACGGAAGAGCCCGGCCACATCGCATAGCTTTCGGTCAGGCTGACGCCCGCATTGCGCTCGCCGTCGAGCAGGCGAAACAGCGTCGCCTTCTCGGTGTGGTCGGGCTGCGCTGGATAGCCGGGTGCCGGGCGGATGCCGCGATAAGGTTCGCCGATCAGGTCGTCCGGTGCCAGGTTCTCGTCGGGCGCGTAACCCCAGAACTCCTTGCGCACCTTCTCATGCATGCGCTCGGCGAAGGCTTCGGCGAAACGGTCGGCCAGCGCCTTGACCATGATCGAGGAATAATCGTCGTTCGCCCGCTCGAAGCGCTCGGCGATCGCCACTTCCTCGATGCCGGCGGTGACGATGAAGCCGCCGAGATAGTCGGCTTTACCGCTGTCGGCGGGCGCGACGAAATTCCGACAGCGCGACATTGGCCCTGCCGTCTCGCTTGGCCAGTTGCTGGCGCAAGGTGAAGAAGGTCGCCAGTTCCTGCGAGCGCTTATCGTCCGTGAACAGCCTGATGTCGTCGCCGACGGTATTCGCCGGCCAGAAGCCAATCACGCCCTTGGGCGCGAACCATTTTTCGGCGATGATCTTCTTCAGCATCGCCTGCGCATCCTCGAACAGCTGGCGCGCGGCTGGCCCCTGCGCCTCCTCCTCGAGGATCCTAGGATAACGGCCCTTCAGCTCCCAGGTCTGGAAGAATGGCGTCCAGTCGATGTAGCGCGCAAGCTCCGTCAAGTCCCAGTTGTCGAACACTTTTACGCCGGTGAAGGACGGCTTCGGTGGCTCATAGGCCGACCAGTCGATCCGGTGCGCATTGGCCCTCGCCCTGGGCAGCGGCAGTCGCTGCTTGTCGGCTTCGGAGCGGGCATGCGCGTCGGCGACCTTCTTGTACTCGGCGCGGACGTTGTCGACGTAGCCGGCCTTGGCCTCGTTCGACAGCAGCGCCGAAACAACGCCGACCGCGCGGCTGGCATCGGCGACGTAGACCGTCTGGCCGCTGGTGTAGCGTGGATGGATCTTGACCGCTGTGTGCACGCGGCTGGTGGTCGCGCCGCCAATCAGCAGCGGAATGTCGAAGCCTTCGCGTTCCATCTCGGCCGCCATATGCGCCATCTCGTCTAGCGACGGCGTGATCAGGCCGGACAGGCCGATGATGTCGACCTGCTGCTCGCGCGCCGTCTGCAGGATCTTCGTCGCCGGCACCATGACGCCGAGGTCGATGATCTCATAATTGTTGCACGCCAGAACCACGCCGACGATGTTCTTGCCGATGTCGTGGACATCCCCCTTCACCGTCGCCATCAGGATCTTTCCTGCGGTCTGGCGCTCGCCATTGTCGATGCCGTGGGCGGCGTTCGCCAGCTTCTCCGCCTCCATGTAGGGGAGCAGGCCGGCAACGGCCTGCTTCATGACGCGGGCGGACTTCACCACTTGCGGCAGGAACATCTTGCCGGAGCCGAACAGGTCGCCGACGACATTCATGCCCGCCATCAGCGGACCTTCGATGACATGCAGTGGACGCTCGGCCGCACCCCGCGCCTCGTCCGTGTCCGCGTCAATGAATTCGGTGATGCCGTTGACCAGCGCATGCGAAATGCGCTGCTCGACCGGCCAGTCGCGCCAGGCGAGATCGCGCTCCTGCGCCTCCTTGCCGGCCGTGCCTTTGAAGCGTTCGGCAAGTTCCAGCATGCGCTCGGTCGCCGTGCTACCACCTTTCGGCTCACGGTTGTTGACGACATCCTCGCAGGCTTCGCGCAGCTCCGGATCGATGGTGTCGTAGACGGCAAGCTGCCCGGCATTGACGATGCCCATGTCCATGCCCGCCTGGATGGCGTGGTAGAGGAACACGGCATGCATGGCCTCGCGCACCGGCTCGTTGCCACGGAACGAGAAGGAGAGGTTCGACACGCCGCCCGAAATATGGACATGGGGAAGTGTCGTGGTGATCTGCCGCGCGGCCTCGATGAAGTCGACGCCGTAATTGTTGTGCTCCTCGATGCCGGTGGCGATGGCAAAGACGTTCGGATCGAAAACGATGTCCTCCGGCGGGAATCCGGCCTGCTCGGTCAACAGCTTGTAGGCGCGGGTGCAGATTTCGACCTTGCGCGCTTTGGTGTCGGCCTGGCCGTCCTCGTCGAAGGCCATGACGACCACCGCCGCACCATAGGCGCGCACGAGTCTCGCATGATGCAGGAAGGCTTCCTCGCCCTCCTTCATCGAGATGGAGTTGACCAGCGGCTTGCCTTGCACGCGTTTCAGGCCGGCCTCGATGATCTCCCATTTGGAACTGTCGATCATCACGGGAACACGGGCGATGTCGGGCTCGGCGGCGATCAGGTTGAGATATTCGACCATCGCCTTCTTCGAATCGATCAGGCCCTCGTCCATGTTGATGTCGATGATCTGGGCGCCGTTGGCGACCTGGTCGCGCGCGACGTCGAGCGCGGTGACATAGTCGCCCGCCGTGATCAGCTTCCTGAACTTCGCCGAGCCCGTGACATTGGTGCGCTCGCCGACATTGACGAACGGAATCTCGTCGGTCAGCGTGAACGGCTCGAGGCCAGACAGGCGCATCCTGGGTTCGATATCGGGAACCGCACGCGGCGGATATTTCTTCACCGCCGCTGCGATGGCGCGGATGTGGTCGGGCGTCGAGCCGCAGCAGCCGCCCACGACGTTGACCAATCCCTCGCGCGCGAAATCCTCGATCTGCGCGGCCATGAATTCCGGACTCTCGTCATACCCGCCGAATTCATTGGGCAGGCCGGCATTCGGATAGGCGCAAGTGAACGTATCGGCGACACCGGATATCTCTGCCAGATGCGCGCGCATGGCGTTGGCGCCGAGCGCGCAATTCAGGCCGATGGTGAAGGCGCTGGCATGGCGCACCGAATGCCAGAAGGCGGTCGGCGTCTGCCCGGACAGCGTGCGGCCGGACAGGTCGGTGATGGTGCCGGAGATCATCACCGGCAGGTACACGCCCTTCTCGATGAAGATCTCGTTGCAGGCGAAGATCGCCGCCTTGGCGTTGAGTGTGTCGAAGATCGTCTCGAGCAGGATGATGTCGGCGCCGCCGTCGATGAGACCGCGCAACTGCTCGCCATAAGCAAGGCGCAGGTCGTCGAAGGTTACGGCGCGATAGCCGGGATTGTTCACGTCTGGCGACATCGAGGCGGTGCGGTTGGTCGGCCCGACCGCGCCGGCGACGAAACGGCGCTTGCCGTCCTCCTGCTCGGCACGAACAGCGGCGCGGCGCACCAGTCGCACGCCATCGCGGTTCAACGCGTAGACCGCATCCTCCATGCGGTAATCGGCCTGGGCGATTGAGGTCGAGGAGAAGGTGTTGGTTTCAAGGATATCTGCGCCGGCGATGGCGTACTGATAGTGGATCTCCTCGATCGCCCTCGGCTGCGTCAGGATCAGCAGGTCGTTGTTGCCCTGCTGGTGGCAGGCACAGCCGGCGAAGGCCTCACCCCGAAAATGGTCTTCGTCAAACCCGAGGCCCTGGATCTGCGTGCCCATTGCGCCGTCAAGGATGAGGATGCGTTCGTGCACCGCTGCGGTCAGCGCAGCAAGCACTTCGGAACCGTTGGGCTTTGCTGTGGCGGGGCCGAACAGGTCATCCAGCGATGAGGAACTTTGCGACATTTTTCATCCTCGAGACGACAGTCGCACTCAAGTCACATAAAGACATCTTTATGTCAACATACGCCCTCCAGCTCTGTTTGTCACCCTTGTTCCCCACGCATCGGTTTCGCCGGCCTGAGGCAGGGGCAGTGACCGCCACGATCAGAGGTACGGCAACATGGGCGCCGGGCCGCCTTCGCGCTGTCAACCGCACGCTACCCAGCGGCAACTGTGGCCTTAAGTCGCAAACTATTGGCTTCAGAAACCAGGCCGTCGGGCTTCATTGACGCTGCAACCAACACCATATGGTGATCCATTGCCCTCCAAAACGAGAGAAGCTGGCCTGCCGCGGTCGCACTGCGGCCCTCAACCGGCAATGGCTATGAACTAGGAACCTGAAAACCATGCCTGAAAATATCAGAGTAATTTCGAGAGACGTCCCCCTCATTCAGCTAGGCCTCTATCAGTGCCGCTTCCCGGTAAGCGAAGACCCGTCGGTACCCGGCGGTTACCGTTTTTGTGCTGGGTCAACTTCGCCGGACCGCGTCTACTGCGATCACCACCACGGCATCGTAACCGCTGTCGACCCTCGTCGGGCCCGTTCGGTCCTCGCTCAACGACGCGCCGCGTAAATTAGGCGGCGGGCGGGTCGCCAATTTGCGAGTAGACACCCGGTGGATCACCTTGAGGCTTCCCCCTGCTTGCGGGCGTCGATCAGCAATGGTGCCTCGAAGCACGCAATAATATGGCGTCGACATTGTCCATTTCCGCCGCGACCACCTGCTTGAGCAGGCCCGGTACGGAGAGTTCACCGTCAAATGGCCCTTCGATCGCTTCAGGTCCAGCCATGGACTGCATGCCCAATATCTCGGTCCCTGGGCCCGCCACCGCCATGGCGGCTGCGACGAAGCGGTCGTGTTGGGATTGATGACGGCAATTCGCATTCGCAGCATTCCGGCTTGGTTGCGCTCAATCACAAAGATGCCAGCGCGCTGGACATGCGCTCCAGCCCTTGGTGCAACAGAGGACGCGGGCAGCCGACATTCAGCCGGATGAAGCCTTCGCCGCCAGGCCCATAGACGCGGCCGTCGTAGAGATTGACCCCGGCCTGATCGACAAAGAACTTCTGAATACCACCCACTCTGCGATCGAGCGCGCACGCGTCCAGCCACACCAGAAACGATGCGTCGGGCCGCATGGGCGTGATGCCTGGAAGGTGTTCACCGGCGAACTCGCAAACCAGATCAATGTTGCTGGCGATGTAACGCGTGAGTTGGTCGAGCCATGGCGCGCCGCTGCTGTAGGCAACCTCCAGGGCCAAGCGGCCGAAAAAGTTTGCATTTACCATGAATGACGCCCGCATTGCGGCAAGAAGCGTCTCGCGGCGCTTTTTGCTGGCAACTGAAATGGTTGCCGAAGGAACCCCGGCAAGATTGAAAGTCTTCGTTGGCGCGGTGCAGATGAACGATTTCTCCGCGGCATCTTCCGAGATGGAGGAGAAGACGATGTGGGGGCGATCCGACAACCTTATGTCGCAGTGAATGTCGTCGGATATGACCAGGATCCCATGGCACTCACAAATGTCGTTAAGCGCCGCCAATTCTTCGAGTGTCCAGGCCATTCCGGCAGGGTTGTGAGGATTGCACAGCAGGAATGCCTTGGCACCGCCAGCCGCCAGTCTCTCGAAATCCTCCAGATCGAGCTCATATCTGTTGTTGTGCAATCTCAGCCGGTTCGTAAGCAGAACCCGCCCGTTTCCCTGAACCACTTCGAAATAGGGGGAGTACACGGGCGACTGCACAATGACGCCGTCACCGGGCTTCGTGAAGGTTCGCAGTATCGCAGCGACCGAAGGCATGATCGCCGGGGCGGGAAGCAAGGTCTCCACTTTCGGCGACCAGTTGTGCCGGCGCGCGAACCACGATTGCACGATCTCATAATGGCGCGGATCGCGGCGTGTGTAGCCGTAAATGCCATGGTCCGCGGCCTCGCGCAGCCGCGCGATGACGGTTTCCGGAGCGCGGAAATCCATATCCGCTGTCCATAGGGACAGCAGGTTCTGGCCCTCGACCTGCGGAGAGAACTCATCCCACTGGTTGGCCCATTTGGCGGATCCGAATTGCTGGCGGTCGTGGATTTGGTCGAAATCTATTCCCGCGATATTTCGTTGCCCAAGCGCCGATGCGGGCGTGTCTGCACAAGCCATTTGATAGTCACCTAGAAAATCTGTTGCTACGGTTACAGCCGCTTTGCTTCTGCGGACGTCCCTATTTGAGGATTTGCGCCAGAAACTGCCGTGCCCGTTCCGATCGGGAGTTGGTGAAGAACTGATCGGGCGTGTTGGTTTCGACGATCTCCCCGCGGTCCATGAACACCACCCGATCGGCCACCTCCCGCGCGAAGCCCATCTCATGCGTCACGCACAGCATCGTCATGCCTTCACTCGCAAGCGACACCATCGTGTCGAGCACCTCCTTGACCATCTCCGGATCGAGGGCAGAGGTCGGCTCGTCGAAAAGCATGATCTTTGGGTTCATGCAGAGAGCCCGGGCAATTGCAGCGCGTTGCTGCTGGCCACCCGACAACTGCCCTGGGTAGCTCTCCGCCTTCTCCGCAATTCTGACGCGATCGAGATAATGGCGCGCCAATTCCTCAGCGGCCGACCGCGGCATCTTTCTCACCCAAAACGGCGCAAGCGTGCAATTCTCAAGCACCGTAAGGTGGGGAAACAGATTGAAGTGCTGAAACACCATCCCGACGTTGCTGCGCACTGCGTCGATCTT
The DNA here is from genome assembly GCF_055811175.1 of Mesorhizobium sp. WSM4828. NCBI lineage: Bacteria > Pseudomonadati > Pseudomonadota > Alphaproteobacteria > Hyphomicrobiales > Phyllobacteriaceae > Mesorhizobium > Mesorhizobium sp. WSM4828. Next base: position 18,866 of record NZ_JBVVQK010000007.1, read on the forward strand.
GCGCAGATCCTCGGTTACCAACTTGCCGTTGACGATGATGTCGCCCGACTGATGCTCCTCGAGATGGTTGATGCAGCGGATCATCGTCGACTTGCCCGACCCGGAGGGGCCACAGATCACAATGCGCTGCCCCCGCGTCACCGAGAGGTTGATGTTCTTGAGCGCATGGTACGAACCGAACCATTTATTGACGCCACGCAGTTCGATGGCCATCGCCTTGCCGTAGGGCGTTGCCTTCGTCGCTGCGTGCATTGCTTGTGGCATCATCATCTCGTCCTAGGATTTGTGGCCACGCGCCAATTGGCGCTCCATCGATTGCGAGTAGCGGGACATGCCGAAGCAAAAGCCCCAGTAGACCAGTCCGGCAAAGAGGTAGCCGGTTGAGGAGATCGTCGGGCCTGCCCAGTTCGGATCGACTCGCGCCGTTTCGACGGCCTTCAGGAAATCTGCTATGCCGACGATGGCGACCAGCGTCGTGTCCTTGAACAGGCCGATGAAGGTCGACACGATGCTCGGGATAACGATCGTCAACGCCTGGGGGAGGACGATCAGGCGCATCATGTCGAAGTAGTTGATCCCGAGCGCTTTCGCCGCTTCGTATTGGCCCTTCGGGATCGCCTGAAGGCCGGCCCTCACAACCTCGGCCATATAGGCGGATGAGAACAACGCTATCGCGATGAGCGGGCGCAGCAGACGATCAGGCGTCAGATAGTCGGGGACGAAAAGCGGCATCATGAAGTTCGCCATGAACAACACCGTGATAAACGGCACGCCCCGGACGACTTCGATGAATGTGACGCAAACCGTCTTGACGAAAGGGAGTTCCGACCGGCGTCCAAGCGCCAGGATAACTCCGATCGGAAGCGAGAAGACGATGCCCACAATCGACATCAGCAGCGTGATCAAGAGACCGCCCCAGAGCGTCGTGTCGATGACAGGCAAATGGAGCCAGGCGACGCCGCGCACCAGAACGAACGCGGCAATGGGGTAGACGAGGAAGAATAGCAACGCCGCCACTTCGCGCCGCGGAGCCTTCGTCCACAGGAGCCAAACGATGAGGATGGCGCCGATCGCCTGCGCAAGATCCACGCGCCACCGCTCGGAAACCGGGTACGCGCCGTATCGCAGGTAGTCGAACTTCTCGGCAATGAAAGGCCAGCAAGCTCCTTGGCTGTTCGCACGGCATGCTTCGCGACCGCCGCTCCAGACCGCGTCGAAGATCGCAAAGCTCAAAAAGTGATGCAGCAGCCACACGGCGAGGACGACAAAGCAGATTGTCAGCGCGCCTGAAGCCGGCGTCGAAAACAGATTCTTTTTCATCCAGGTCACTGGACCTGGCCGAACGTCGGCGGGGGGCGCCATCGCTGGTATGAGCGCACCGCTGACAAAAGGCGAATGCATGGACTGATCGCTCACGCGTCACCTCTCGACGATCGCAAAATGTCGGTTACACGCGTTCATGGCCAACGACGTGGCGAGGGAGATAACGAGATAGACAGACAAGGTGATCGCCATGACCTGGACGGCCGCGCCGGTCTGGTTGAGCACCGTCCCTGCAAAGATCTGCACGAGGTCGGGATAGCCGATGAACACCGCCAGCGACGAGTTCTTGATGAGATTGAGATACTGGCTTGTCAAAGGCGGTATGATGATCCGCAGCGCCTGGGGAACGACGACCAGACGAAGCGTCTTGCCCGGCGCCAGCCCCAGCGCATACGCAGCCTCCGTCTGGCCCTTTGGCACTGCCTGGATTCCACCTCGAACGATCTCGGCGATGTATGAACCGGTGTAGACCGACAGACCGATCAGGAGAGCGGCAAACTCCGGATAGAGCTGATGCCCGCCTTGAAAATTGAAGCCGCGCAGCTGCGGCGCGACGAACGAGACCGGCTCGCCAGCCGCCAGGAACACGACCAGCGGAAATCCTATCAACGTCGCCAGACTGACCAAAAGCACCGGCAGCTGCTTGCCCGTCCGTCTCTGGACGCTCCTGGCGCGAAACCAGAATGCAACGCAGCAGGAAATGGCCGTCACGAATGCCAGGCTCACCAACCCCGCTCCCGGATGCAACTGGATCTCCGGAATGATGAGGCCGCGATTGTTGAGATAAATGCCGCCGGGAATGGCGATGGACGCCTTCGGGGAGGGCAACGGCTTGAGGACGGCGTTGTACCAGAACAGCAGCTGCAGCAATAACGGGACATTGCGCACAAGCTCGACATAGGCGGTCGCCACCTTCGAAACGATCCAGTTCCGCGACAGGCGGGCAACGCCGATGACGAAGCCAAGCAAGGTCGCCAACAGGATTGCGAGTACGCTGACGTAGAGGGTGTTTACCACTCCCACCCAGAAGGCCTGACCATAGGTGGACAGCGCATCGTACGGGATCAGGGTCTGACTGATGTCGAAGCCGGCAGCCTCATTCCAAAAATCGAATGAGAGCGGAATCCCCCGGACCCGCATATTCGATGCTGTCTGCATCCCGATGCCCAGGGCCAAGGCCAGCAGACAGCCAGCGAGCAAGAGCTGGTAGAGAACGCCTCGCACTTTCGTATCGTGCAGCGACAGGCTCCTGCGCGACGGCGCGGCAAGCGACAAATGGGACATGGCCTGTTCCTATCGGGATCCGTGCAGGGCGCTGGTGGTAACACGCCAGCGCCTTGCAACCATGCTTTGCCTAGCGGATCGGCGGAGCGTACTGAACGCCGCCTTTGTTCCAGAGCGCGTTCATGCCACGCTCCATTTTCAGCGGCGAATCCTTGCCGATATTGCGATCAAAGACTTCACCGTAGTTGCCGACCTGTTTGATCACCTGGACCGGCCAGTCGTCGCCGAGCCCGATGTCCTTGCTTATGCTACCGTCCACGCCAAGCAGACGGCGGATGCTGGGATTGTCCGACGACTTCATGGCATCGACGTTCTTGGAGGTGACCCCGTTTTCTTCCGCGGCTACCATGACGTAGAGCGTCCACTTCGCCACATTGAACCACTGGTCGTCACCCTGCCGCACCGCCGGGCCAAGCGGCTCCTTTGAGATCAGCTCGGGAAGAACAATGCTGTCGTCCGGCTTGGCCATGCGAAGCCGCGACGCGTTCAAGGTGGAGGTGTCCGCGGACAAGACGTCGCAACGACCCTCCTCGTAAGCCTTCACGACCGCTTCCTCGTCGGCGAAACCAACCGTCGTATACTTGATCGACTGCGAGCGAAAATAGTCGGCAAGGTTCAACTCGGTCGTGGTGCCCTGGGTGACGCATATCGATGCGCCCTCGAGCCCCTTGGCTGACGTGATGTTGTCCGCCTTGCGCACCATGAATCCCTGACCGTCATAAAAATACGTGCCGGCAAACAGTATGCCGAGGGATGTATCGCGGGAGGAGGTCCAGGTTGCGTTGTGTGCGAGAATGTCGATCTCTCCCGACTGCAAGGCGGTGAAGCGATCTTTTGGCGTCAATGGGATGAACTTGACCTTTTGCGCATCCCCGAGCACGGCAGCGGCCACGGCGCGACAATAGTCGACCACAAATCCGGTCCATTTGCCTTCATTGTCGGGAAGGCTGAAGCCAGCCGTGGCCGAATTTGTGCCACACGTCAACACGCCATTTTTCTTGACATTGTCGAGGGTTGCGGACCACACCGAGGAGGCGGTGCACGCGATAGCGAGGGCAAGGAGGCCCTTGAACGTGGATCTCATTTCGGTATTCCCCTGTTTTTCTTCAAGAGACTGTGCTCTCAAGCATAAGTATTCGTCAAATTGATTGTTCTCATTACGAAAATGAGCGCTGCTCATAATTTACGAGGCACCCGCTCTCGGGTGAAAAGGGACTTGAGTGGTGATCGGGCCGGTTTGCTTGAGCGGGCTGATCGAATGAGCGACAGTGCGCGCGATCTATTGTGCAGCCAACCCCGGTGCTCCGACGGTTGGCCCTTGATCTCTCTTGGTCCGCGACTCGTTGTAGATGCTAATGATGATTTCCCGGAGCCATTTGGTACCCGGGTCATTCGCCATCTGGCGGTGAACAATGAGCCACGCATTCACATTTGATATCGGAAGGGGCGGCGGGACCAGCGTCACCTCGCTCCTCTCATCCAGCATTTGCAGGATGGCATCGCCGCAATGGGTAATCAGTTCAGTGCCGCGAAGCGCCCAGGGCAGCACCAGATAATTCGGGATGGTCGCAACGACATTGCGCCGTAGACCCATTAGCTTGAGGGCGGCATCAGCAAGACCTTCTGCCAGACCATCTGCGGAAATCTGCAGGTGAGAACTGGCCAAATACGTTTCCAGTGTCATTGCGTTCCTGGCTATCTTGCTTCCACTCCACACCGCGCAAAATAGCTGATCCTGGCCAAGTTCCACCTTCAGGAGACCCGGGTCATCGCGTATCGCGGCTCCCGTCAGCGCACAGTCGACTTGTCTCAAATAGACTGATGAACCGATCTCGGGTCCGTTTGCGGGAATGACGTTCAGCGTCGCGCCAGGAGCTTGCCTCGAAAATTCTCGAATGAGCCCAGGGATAAATATCATGGCGTGGTAATCGGTAAGTCCAACGCGAAAGTTGCGTCGCGTCGTTGCCGGATTGAACACCTGATGCCGGTCGATCGACGCGCGGATCGTTGCCAGTGCGGCAGAAATATCTGACAGCAACTCCACCGCCCGTGGGGTTGGCCGCATCTCCCCCCCGTCTCTCGTGAACAATTCGTCCTGCAAGAGATACCGAAGCTTTGATAGGGAATGACTTACAGCGGATTGTGTTCTTCCCAATTCGATCGCTGCACGCGTTACGCTCCTTTCACGCATCATAACGTCGAATACTCGTAGCAAATTGAGGTCGATATCATCAAAACTCATGAGAACGTCCGCACAGTTTTTCGCATGCTACACTGTTTTCAAGCGGCGGGCGAAAGCCAGATTTGCGCCTGCTGTCGACGGCCGTGACGAGACCCTATCGTAGCTTCACTCTCAACGGCTTCGCTGGCCGTGGCTGTCGTATGGCCAAGCCCGCGCAGACGGCTTGGTCTCCCCTTTTTGCTCTCCGGCGAATTCTATTCGCCGACGGGCAGATCTGCATGACTTTGCCTATATATCATATCATCAAGCCAGTTGCTTCCCTTGCCGGCATCTGCCTGCCTTGATCAAACTGTTCGTGGCGCAGAGGTAAGCCGCCGGGGCGAGTGTCCGCTTTTGGGATTTTCGCACATCATCGCAACGACCGACATTAGGCGCGAAGCGGGCATTCGCCGTCCAAGAGACAAAAGTTTCTTTCGGTGAACCCATGACATCGACAAGCAGCACGGATTGGCCCCTCTCCTGCGGTTCGAGCCGGAGGAACACTGGTGACCGTCGTCGGGCCGCCCGACGCGCCGCCCGCCAATGGCCTGGCGGTCGACTTCGTTGTCGAGTCCGATCGTGCTCAACTGAGTGAAATCGTCCAGCGCGTGCGGGACGGACGGCTGCGGACGAACATCGGCAACATCTCGACCCTCGACGATGCCGTTTCCGCGTTCAAAACGACCGAGCGACGCTCGGGGAAGACGATCATCAGCGTTCGTCCGTGAGCGACACGCGCCTGTCAATGCGCCCGGCCGGCCGCCGCTGTCCAGATAGGCCGGCTGCGTCCTGTACGCAACGCCGGATCAAAGCACTCTCCTCTGCAAAGCTGGGCGCTCGTTGGCGATGCCGGGTGACAGCAGTTTCGAGGCGGCTATGGCGGACTATCAGCGACAGCGCGACCAACACTCGCTGCCGATGTATGAGTTCACCTGCCAACTCGCAACGAGGAGCCGCCAATGGAGATGCAGCAACTCTTCGGGGCGATCGCTGGCAACCGGCAAGCCGAGGACAACTTCGCGCGCATGAACGCGGGCACGATCTCGCCAGCCGCGTTCTTCGCACGCGAAATGTAGCCCGGATCATGGGCTCAGCCGAATTTCTGGTGTCGTCTTGAGCGTTGAGGTTCGTGGGCAGCGGTTTAGGCCGCGCTCTGGGCTGGAGCGACCTCACCGAGGAGGAGCAGCGGCGCTCAAACGCACGAACCGTGGACCTGCCAGGCGCTGTCGAAAGTATTGGCCGAACGCCTTATCTCCTCGGGCTTGCCGAAGAGAGACCGAGCGGGACAGGCAGAAACTCTCGAAGAGAGCTGGTGATAAACACCTTGCTTGGCGCTCGCGTTGACTAGCTCGCGACTTTAATACCCGCCGAGGCGGCTTCCTTGACTTCCCGGATCTGTTCACCAACTATCATGATATGAATGCCGCCGTTAAAATCCGTCACGACTTTCTTTTCCGGGTTTGCCCCATCGCGGGATCGTAACCCCCGGCTCGGCTGGCATGTGCCCCCGAGCCGAGGGGCAACACTTAAAAAATCGACATGGAAGTCCGCGGGCCGCCGATCGACTCGGCTCGGCTGTGAGCAGGACATTCTTGAATTGGCCGCTCGCATCATCTTTCGCGGCGGCGTCCCAACGAGATACGAGTATTCAAATGCATGACAAGAAGACCCGGCGTAGGCCGAACATCCGCATCTCGCAGTCGGACCATGCGCGTCTGTCGGCGCTCGCGGGCGCCGTCGCCGCACGAAATCCGGAGGCTTCCGATGAACTGCTCGCCGAACTGGAACGGGCTCGTATCGTCCCCGACGGTTGGATTCCCACAGGTACCGTCCAGATGGGCTCGACAGTGACGTTCAAGCCAGACACCGGCGACGCGAAAACGGTCACGCTGGTTTTTCCTGGCGATGCGGATATCACCGAAGGCAAGGTTTCAATCCTCACGCCGATCGGCACGGCCCTGATCGGCCTCTCGGCCGGACAGTCGATCATGTGGACTGCGCGAGACGGGCGGCGGCACGAACTCTCGGTGCTAGCGGTGAAACAACCGGCTCCGGAAGGCGTGACCGAACAGCGCCCGCCAGCGCCTTCGACTATCGAGGCGAGCGTCTAGACATGGGCATTTCCGTGCGTCTCCTCAATCACGCGGGCAGCTTGATCGCGGGAGTCTGACCCCTGTGCCGGCCTATTATGGTCCGGCACAGGGGGAAGTTTTCCCACCCGATCAATTGCTTAACGCCGGATTCCGCCCCGCGGAACCGGCTGGAGACGCGCCATGCCCACTACCGACAGCTGTCAACTGACCATCAAGGACTACGCAATTCTTGAAGTAATGCGGGAACGCTATCCGAGCCGCGGCGAAATCCTCTCGGCTATCCTTGACCGGAAGATTTCGAGCGCCGTTGTAATGTTTCGGGATGATGTTCCGGCAACCGTCGTGACGCTCAGCAGCCGCGTGGCTTATCGGGTAAACGACGGCCCTGCCGAAACCCGCATCGTCGCACATGACGAGATGCGCGGTCTGGTTGGAATGCTTTTGCCTATCACCAATCCGCGCGGTCTGGCGCTGCTTGGCTTGGCCGAAGGTGAGTCGATGTCCATTCCAACTGCGGACGGCGGCCTTGAAACGCTGAGTGTGCATGAAGTGGTCTATCAGCCGGAAACCGCAAGGCGCGAGAGATTGAAGCTGGCGGGAGCTGCCGCGCCGGGCTCGTCGCGATCGGCCGGGCCGGTTCTGCGCGTCGTTCATCGTTCCGATGAGATGCAGGACCAAGCGGCGGACAAAAACATCGCGGCCTTCGACACCGGGTTCGACGACCCAGGTCCGTCGGCGGCCTGAGAGCTCGACTATCCCGAAGGATGTGAAGACGGGTAGACAAGCGTTCCGTCGGCCCTTGCCTTCGCGGCGTCGGTGAGTTTCGCCGGCTCGATCTTATCCTTGCCCATTAAATGAAAGACAGCCTCGCCGCGGCTAAGGAGATAATCGGCGACGATTCTTCTGTGACAGCGCCACCAGAGCGTTTCCGAGCACATGATGGCGCTTCGCCGCTGCCTGCCGAGGGAGAGAAGCCGATTCAGGCCGTCAAGAAACTCCGCCGAGAGCGCGTGGTCGGCGTAATTGTGAAAACTCTGGTTGATCCAGAATGCGTTGAGCACAGGTGGAACGTCGTGCGCCTTGCCGCGCAGGCCGCCAAGCTCGGCAATGTATTCATATCCGATCCCGAACGCTGCCAGCGCTTCGGGAAGCACCTCGCTGTTGAACTGCGGGTTCGCCCGCGAGCGTCTGACAGTCCTGATGTCGATAACCAGGGTGATCTCTGCGATCCGTAGCAGGGCGACGAATTCGGCGATCGACCGCGTCGAGTGACCGATGGTGTGGAATGGATAACGCATGTACGGTCAACCCATGGCAACGGATTTCTTTCCGGCTTGATGACCGATGATTTGGAACTGAAACAACGCTGTCATTTCACCACCTGCTTCAGACCACGTAACGCCTCCTGCACGTCGGCACGCACCTCGCTTGCTTCCGGATAGACTGCATAGGCTGGATAGGTGAATTCCGGGGCGCCTTCCACCACCTCCAGCTGTCCCGCCTCGATATGGGACGCTGCGGCGCCCCTGCGGAAATAGCCCATTCCGCCGGCGCGCAGGATATAGCTCAGCCCGAGCGGACCAAGGCCGACCATCAATCCTGGCTCGCCGAAGGCTGAGGAGCTGGCATCATGCTGGGCCGCAAACAGCGGTCCCCAATCGACATCGACATAATCCTTGGACCCGACCGTTCCCCGGTCTCCGTCCGTGGTCCGAACCAGGACGAGTTGCTCCTCGACGAGAAGCTCTACCTTGAAACCCGGCAGCAGCTTCGGCGCATAGAGCACGGCAATGTCCAGAACGCCGGTCCTCAGCTGCTCGAGGAGTTGGTCCGGAACGCCGACCTGGGCCTGGATGGCGATTTCCGGCCTGGCGTTCTTCATCCAGACCAGCCAGTCGAGCAGCAGCGGATTCCACAGACTGAGCTCTCCGCCCAAGGCAACCACGCTTGTCCGTCCCGATGGGATGGCGAGCTGATGCCGTGCCCGTTCCCAGATTTGTACGAATGATTGGGCGAACCGCTCGAATTCCCGGCCCGCCGGAGTCAGCTGCGCGCCATTGCGGTTGCGGATAAAGAGCTGACGGCCGAGTTCGTCTTCCAGCGTGCGTATCCGCGCGCTTACCGTGGTCTGGGTAACGTGGAGCCGGTCGGCGGCTTTCAGAAAGCTGCCGGAATGGACGATTTCCAAAAAAGTGCGAGCGCGGTCGATGTCCATTCTGGCTCCCGTCAGTGCAATAATTTTGCATCAATACAGCATTTAATTCCGTTTGCCTTCCTGTTTTACGCAGCGCAACGTTCAGAAGGCCGCGCTGGCTTCCGCCGCAAGAGTTGATGGCGCGCACAATGTCTGATCAGGAGGATCTTCCCTTGGAAACGCGAGAGTACGCCTCGCCGCCGTGCTTCATGCACGAACTCGTTCCCGGATATGGCACCGGGCCGGTTGTGCAAGACGCATGGACAGAAGTCTGTCGATGGCGCAAGGCGGAGCGCAAGCGCTTGATCGAGGAGCGTCTTGCCGTCGACGCCGAGGAACGCTTGGCGAGGTCTACTCGCGTTGCCTCCGCGCTCGACCGGGCTGTCAGCCGGGTCAGCGGGCGCATCATCAGCGGCTACTGGCCTTTTCGCGGCGAGCCGGACCTTCGCAACTGGGCGATACGGGTGATCGAGCGCGGCGGGCGGATCGCGCTGCCGGTCGTCATCAAAAAAGGTTGGCCTCTGGAGTTTCGGATCTGGGGACCAGGAGACCCGCTCGAACGCGGCATCTGGAACATTCTTGTTCCGTCAAATGGGCCATCGGTCCAGCCGGATGTCGTCATCGCGCCGGTTGTCGGTTTCGACCAGGCTAACTACCGCCTGGGCTATGGCGGGGGCTTTTTTGACCGGACCCTAGCGGCCGTGCCGAAGCGGCCTCTCGTCGTGGGCGTCGGTTACGCCGGCAGCAGGATCCAGACCATCTATCCGCAGCCACACGACATTCCGATGGATGTGATCGTCACCGATGAATGAATGAGTGCAGGCGAGACCTGATCCTCCTGTGACGGCGGATCGCCGACGGCCGGGTCCATCTTTGAGTCCGCCGCGCCTCCAGTGAAGAGCAGGAAGCAAATCATGTCCAATCCAGCCACCACGGCCTTGGATGATCATAAGCCACGGTTTGTCGTCAGGTGGCTGTTCTCCACCAACCACAAGGATATCGGGACGCTTTACCTGCTGTTCTCGATCATGGCCGGAGTCTTCGGTACAGCGCTTTCCGTGTTGATCCGCATGGAGTTGGAGGAGCCGGGCCTGCAGATATTTGGCGATCCGGGGGTCTACAACGTCGTCGTCAGTGCCCACGGGCTGGTCATGATCTTTTTCGTCCTAATGCCGGCACTGATTGGTGGCTTCGGCAACTGGATGGTACCGATCATGATTGGCGCCCCCGACATGGCCTTTCCGCGCTTGAACAACATCTCATTCTGGCTGCTGGTGATGTCATTTATCCTCTTCATCACCTCAATGTTCGTTCCAGGAGCGCCCGGCACGCTTGGCCATGGCGGCGGCTGGACGCTCTACCCGCCCTTGTCGACTGATGGCCAGCCAGGCCCCGCGGTCGACCTCGTGATTCTGTCAATCCACCTGTCGGGTGCCTCTTCGATCCTTGGCGCTATCAACTTCATCACCACCATCTTCAATATGCGCGCGCCTGGCATGACGATGCACAAGATGCCTCTGTTCGCCTGGTCGATGCTGGTTACTGCCTTCATGCTGCTGATGTCGCTGCCCGTACTCGCCGGCGCCATCACCATGCTTTTGACCGATCGCAATTTCGGGACGACCTTCTTCGCGCCCGCCGGCGGCGGTGATCCGGTCCTCTATCAGCATCTGTTCTGGTTCTTCGGCCATCCCGAAGTCTACATAATGATTCTACCCGGCTTCGGCATCATCAGCCATGTCATCTCGACCTTCGCCAGGAAGCCGATCTTCGGCTATCTCGGCATGGCCTATGCGATGGTGGCGATCGCCGCGATCGGCTTCGTCGTGTGGGCGCATCATATGTATACGACCGGCCTGTCCGTGGACACCCAGCGTTACTTCGCCTTCGCCTCGATGGTCATCGCCGTTCCAACCGGCGTGAAGGTTTTTTCCTGGCTAGCGACTATGTGGGGAGGATCGATAGACTTCAAGACACCGATGCAGTGGGCTCTCGGTTTCGTCCTGCTGTTCACCATCGGCGGCGTCACCGGCATCATGGTTGCAAACCCTGGTATCGACCGCGTGTATCACGATACCTATTTTGTGGTCGCCCACTTTCATTATGTGCTGTCTTTGGGCGCGGTCTTCGCCATCTTCGCCGGCTTCTATTACTGGTTCCCGAAGATGACCGGCTATATGTACAACGAAACGATGGGCAAGCTGCATTTCTGGGTGATGTTCATTGGCGTCAACCTGGTCTTTTTCCCGCAGCATTTTCTCGGCATGGCCGGCATGCCGCGACGCTATGCCGACTATCCCGACGCTTTCGCCGGCTGGAATTTCGTCTCCTCGATCGGGTCCTACATTTCAACGGCCGGACTTGTCGTCTTCTTCATCACGGTAGCGGAAGCCTTCAGCCGCAAACGCCAGGCTGGCGCCAACCCATGGGGCGAAGGGGCGGCCACCCTCGAATGGCTGCTGCCGTCGCCGCCACCCTTCCACCAATGGGAAAAGCTGCCGCGCATTCTCTAACACTCGCCTCCAGCTCAATCGGCGTCTGTTATTGTTGGGGAGACTGTCATGAACGAGACCACAGATCCAAACAACCAGATCCTGCTCGTAGCAATTGTCGCGTTTTATTGGGCATTGCTGGCAGGCTGGGACCAGCTGCTGCCGCGCTCGGATGACGACAAGACCAAGCGGGGCGATGCGGTGACTGAGCAACGAAGCGGCGTTGCCAATTACACTTCATCGGCGGGCCAGCCCTTGGATGTGATCCGCGACATCGATCCGAATTTTGACCTCGCCGCGTTTCTGACCGGCGCCAAAACGGCCTATGAAGTTATCCTGCGGGCCTATGCAAATGGCGACATCCAAACGTTGAAACGCCTTGTCGGGCCGGAAGTGCTTGAGACCTTCGAACGAGCTATTGCCGGGCGCCGGGATCGGGAAGAGACGCTGCAGCTGACCCTCATCGGCGTGAGTGAAGCAAAAGTCATCGAGGCTCTCGAGGAGAATGGGACCGCAGAGATCGGCGTTCGCTTCGTTTCCGAGGTGGTCAGTGTCACCCGTTCAGCCAACGACCGGGTCGTGGCTGGCGATCCCACGCTGATTGTTGAGGTGATCGACACCTGGACGTTTGCCCGCGAAACACAGTCAACGAAGCGCGACTGGGTTTTGATCGCCACCGAGGGCGACTAACAGGTATGTGCTCTTCCGAGAAGCCTGCCTCCCGTGTCACCGTTGAAGGGCAGTCAACCCGGAGCATTGGGTGGCCTGAGCGGATTTGTCATTCTTTGACAGCACCCACCCACTATTGGCCTGTCGCGATTAATTGGACATGACACGGGCTCAGTCGACCATTTTCAAGCAGCGAGCTGCGTAGCAGGGCCTGGAAATAAATTACCAGATCGTATCCTCATGTGATATGGTCAAATCTTGGCCGAGAAAAATTAATAGAAACAAAGGAGGCCGCGATGAGAGATTATTTTTCATTTCAGCTATTCATGAGGATGTCGGCTGCGCTATTTATTGGTGCCGCTATCTATTCGATCGTCTTCGGGAATACATGATGGTGCTTGGAGCCCGCGCTTAGACTTTCTCGAGACCAAGTCGCTGACATTTCCCGATCCTGAGCAGTAGCTAGGACGCGGCGGGACGCGCTTCGCGAACTGCTCCGACCTGCCAGCAGATCACTCAGGGACAAAACCACCCTGCGGCGCTAAGTGCAACCCAGTGGAACCATACCCGCGGCAGCTCGTGGCCCCTGAGCAGACGTTGATGTGTCGAGGTGCTGGCTGGTGAAGCCCAACCTCGCCAAGCCCCTGCGCACTTCCGGCGCGCCCATGAACAGCCTCCACAAAAGCCCTGTACGATGGTTCTCGATCATTGCGATGATTGGCCCCTGATTGATCGCCAGATATGTCCGGGAGTACCAGTTGCGAGGTTCGCAAAACGCGTCGACAAAGCCGAAGCGGCCCCATATGCGGTTTCGAGGCTTGGTCAGGAAACCGCGCAGTGCGCGCATCGCTTCCCCCGGAGCATAAGGGAAACTCGACAGGGCAGCGGACGGGGTGATTACGCCAAAGTCCCTGTCGGGTGCACTTGCGATGTATCCTCGCGGCCCATGGCTCGCGGTCAGACCCCAGCAGTCAGGGCCGTATCCCAAATGGTTATGGGGGTTGCGGACGCAATGCCGATAATTGATCTGCGTATGACGGAGGTTCTGTTGCCAGTAGTCGGCGTATCGGTCGCTTAGGCCTCGTGGATCAAGCCCGCAGAAGGAATATTGCGAAAAGAAGAGCGGACCACCAGAATCCATTCCCAATGGTAGCACGATCCCGTAATGATCGCGCCCGTTTCGAAAGTCGGATCCACCAGCAAAGCCTTCGTGAAAGATGCCCGGATCAATGGAGTGGCGAGTTGATCCCGCCGCCAGCACGAAGGTGAGCATGCATTCGTTCCAACCTCTGATCGGGCTGTCCATCGCCCAGCCGTGGTTCGGGCTCCAGTGCCACATCAGTTGCCGGGCCCCGCGTGCGAACCAATTCCACTCGGCCTGTGACAACAGCGCGTTCACGCTATGGCGAAGGCGTGCCTCCTCGGTTGCCATCCCGTCGAAATACTCGCGGGCGCAGATCAGACCTTGAAACAGGAAAGTGGTTTCGACCAGATCAGCGCCGTCATCCTTGCGACGGAATGGAATTGTCGCACCGGTACGGCCATTGATGAAATGCGGGAACACGCCATGGTAGCGCGGCGAGCTTTCCAGGAAATCCAGCATTCGCTGCAATCGGCATAATGCGGCCGTGCTATCGATCCAACCGCGTTCAACAGCAACGATGATTGCCATGATGCCGAAGCCAGAGCCGCCAATGGCTGCGAGATCGTTGGCCGGAGCACCGGTGGTCTTCTGGCGATCTCGGGCAAGACCACTGACGGGATGTGCGCCTTCCCAGAAGTACCGGGCCGTTTGCCGTTGCACGATATCCAGCAGCGCTTCATCGTCGAGCTCGCGAACGTTTGCCGGGAAGTCGGGTGCTTGGAGCGTGCTGGGAATCATCGAGCCGGTGTTCCTGAAATGGGCATACAGACCGCCGGTCAATATGTCGTACCGGCTTTGCGGCATATTGAAAAGTTTTTAGAGTTTCTCCGCCGGGCCGCTGGCGCCAAAGCCCGTTATACCGATGAAAGTGCCAGCGGCGCCTTCTTGTCGAGCATGGCTTTGGCGGTCATCAGATCGTCACTTCGCTTTTAGTAGTCCGCAGCCTAAATATACCAGCACCGAGCACAGCCCAAGTCACTGCAAACGCGCCAATGACGTTGCCGATCTTCTCGGGCAGTCCGCAAGGGCTAGCTGCTTCGTGGGCCACTACATCTCAATCAGGACGTAGGCGACACCAAAGACAATGCTCATTAGAACACCAAACCATGCCTACCCCTTCAATGCGGCGCGCACGTCCTCAGGCTCAGCGCCTTTCTGGTTATCGTAGTCGTCCATAATCAGATCCCAGGTTTGTCGATCGTTACTTGGTACAAAATCAATAGAGGATGAGCAACCCCAACCCTGCACGCTAAGCGTTCGCGCTCCTATCTTTCCTCGGAGAACGGCAACGGCCCTTTACATCGCATCTTATAATTTGACGCGGTCAGGGCATAACCACACTTGCATACGCGCAAGCTAGAGAAGCTCGAGAATTTCTCTCACAAGGTCCGTCTGGTCTGTTGACGATGCCGGAATATCTATCCAGCCTGAGACGTCCTTGCCTCCGGCTCGGCTAGACGCCGGAGGCCTGCTCTGCATTGTTCGAAAACTCATGACGATCATTGTGGCAGGAGTCCGCCGGCCGGTACGATTGCAAGGGTTCCTTCTCCTACTCGAACATGATGCGAGCGGCACCTCTTTTGGCGAGCAACATTCTCCGAGCTTCCTGGATCCGCTGAGCCTGTTGTTTGGTGTATGGACCCATTGGCCGGGTCTTTTCATCGCCGCGACGAACACGGCAATACCAGCGGCCGCTGTCCGAGAAGATTTCAACCAGGGTCGGTGCATCGTTAGCCGCCTGCTTGGCGACCTCGTCGACGAATTTCACGATCTTTGAATAACGCTGGGCGGGCGCAACCATGTCCAAGCCACGGGTGACACCTAGTTCCTGCTGCTCTGTGGACATAGTCGAACTCCTTTCAGTCACAACCACATTCCGCTTCGCCATTCTGACTCTGACTTCCGCTTTTCGGAAGTCGAAGCTAGCTTGCCATTTGGCGCTCCATTTCCAGCTCGGCCTGCAGACTTTCAACGTCGCGGAAGATTGAGGCGACAGCCAGCGTGCGCCCTTCTCGTTTGAAGCGGAGCAGGCAATCTTTGGCGGTTATGTCGCCGTCTACCGCGATCTCGTCCCACCGCTCGGCGTGACCGACATAGTTGATGGGAACATCGTAATGCTGGCTCCAGAAGAACGGCACGGCCTCGAATTTCTCACGATGGCCGAGCATGTTGAGCGCGGCTGCTTGCCCCTGCCTCTCTGCAACCACCCAGTGCTCGACCCGAATGTTCTCGCCACTGTGAGGATCTGGCCACCGCGCAATGTCGCCGGCGGCGAATATGCCTGGTGCGCTCGTCTCCAGAAAGGCGTTCACGAGAACCCCGCGGTCAAGGATGAGCCCGGCCTTTTCCGCGAGGCCGATCCGCGGGCGCACGCCTACGCCGGCGACGACGAAGTCGGCAGCTAACGTGCCGCCGCTGCTGAGCTTCACCTTTTTGCCATCGATGCTGCTCGCCGTGTCCTGAAGATGGAAAACAACCCCGTTCTCCTCATGGATAGTGCGGATGAAGTCACCCATTTGCGGACCCAGGATCCGCTCCATGGGCCGCTTATCCGGCGCCACGACATGAACGTCGATGTTGCGCGAGCGCAGGGCCGCAGCTACTTCCAGCCCAATGAAACTGGCACCAATCACAACAGCGATTTGCGCCGTGGTGGCTCGCTCAATGATCGCCTTGCAATCTGCGAACGAGCGCAGTGCGTGGACATGCGGCTGGTCTGCCCCGGGTATGGTCAAGCGAACCGGTTCGGCCCCGGTCGCAAGAAGCAGCTTGTCGTAAGGAGTCGAGCTCCCGTCCGCGAGCACAACCTCGCGAGAACGTACGTCGATGCGAGCGACATTGCCATTAAGACGCAGGTCGATATTGTTCTTTGCGTAGAAGCTTTCGCCACGCAACGGAATCCAGTCTTCCGGTGCCTTGCCGGCGAGGTAGTCCTTGGAAAGGTTGGGGCGATCAACTGGCGGTGCTTCATCATTGCTGAGCATGACGACGCTGCCTTGATAGTGTTCGCGCCGCAGCATTTCGGCCGCCGCGAAACCGGCTGCGCCGCCGCCGACGATGACGATCTTCTCCGGAACGGGGCCGGAGCCTCCATCGCGCGGCTTGGGTGCGGTTCGATTGCGCTTCTCGCCCACGAATATCTGATCATCGCGTTGTTCCACCGACCAGCACGCGAGTGGCCTGAAGGCAGGCGTTCGCAAGGCTTCGCCTGTACGCAAATCAAAGCACGCGTGATGCCACGGACACCGGACCGTGTCTTCCACCACAAGACCGTTGACGAGCGGCCCGCCGTAATGTGTGCAAGTCGCCCCGACGGCGAAGATCTCGGCCCCGCGGCGCACCAGCAGCACCTGCTCATTGCCGCAATGGCCGACCAGCTTTCCACCGTCGGGAAGATCGGCGAACGCGATGCCCTGGACCAGGTCTGGTCCGATCACTTCGGTAGGGTCCACAGCCATTTTCTTCTCCTTGGCGATTTCGACAAAATCGCATCCAGGGAGCGGCGACAGGCTCATCAGCCTCTGAGCGCACAAAGCCAGCGCGTCTTCAAATTCTCGATTTCGCTTTCGCCCGACTAGAGCGAAACTGGCGCTCCGCGGCTCAACTTCCCGCCATTCCCGGCATCATGCAAACGAATTTAATCGGCAATTGAGTGCAAGTTTTATGATAGCTCCCTGCATGCCCTCGCCCGGGCAATTACAGGATCGTTTGCCCCGCCTTCTCCCAGTCGGCAAGAAAGGACTCGAGGCCCTTGTCGGTGAGCGGGTGTTTGGCGAGGTTTCTGAGTACCGCGGGCGGTACGGTTGCGATATCGGCGCCCGCCATTGCCGCCAGTTTGACATGCAGAGGCGTGCGAATAGAGGACGCCAGGATTTGCGTCGTGAACGCTTGATCGTTGTCATAGATCGTGCGGATTTCTCGGATCACCTCCATGCCATCCAGACCGAGATCGTCAAGTCTGCCGACGAATGGTGAAATGAAGGTCGCGCCTGCCTTTGCCGCGAGCAGTGCCTGGTTGGCCGAAAAGCACAGGGTGACATTGACCTTGTGTCCGAGCTGACTGAGCGCCCGGCAAGCCCTGAATCCATCCCAGGTGGACGGCACCTTGACAGCCACATTGGTCGCAATGCCGGCCAAGCGCTGTCCCTCGGCGACCATACCGTCAAAGTCGATGGCCGTGACTTCCGCTGAAACCGGGCCCTCGATCGTCTGGCCAATCTCCTGGATCACATCTGTGATCGGTCGGCCAGTCTTTGCGATAAGGGACGGGTTTGTGGTTACCCCGTCGAGAATTCCAGCGGCAGCAAGCTCTCGAATTTCAGATATATCGGCGGTATCGACAAAGAATTTCATTGTCTTTCTCCTCAACTGAGCCCGCCCATCGATGATTGGATGAATTTTCCTTGGTTTGGTTCCGGGAGACGGGTTTGTTGTCGCTGTCGAGACCGCACGCCTACGTCTTTGGCAACGGAGGAGCGATGCGGCGTCTTCATCGCTGTCTCAGCAAAAGCTCTCTAAGGACGACGGCATCGTTGTGGGTCTCGTCATGAGCCGAGTAGACGAGTGTGACGGTGCCCTCCCGTATCATCTCGCGCAGCCGGTCAAGCTCACCGCGATGCTCCTGGATTTCCGCCGCATACCGCCGGCGGAATTCCGACCAGCGGGCTGGATCGTGTCCGAACCATTTCCGAAGCTCGGTGCTTGGCGCGAGGTCCTTCACCCAATGGTCGATGGCCGCTTCGGTCTTCTTGACCCCACGCGGCCAAAGCCGGTCAATCAATACGCGCTTGCCATCGCCGGCAGCAGGCCTCTCATATGCCCTCTTCAATCTTACTCTCTCGTTGAAGATTTCTTCGCTCATCGAGATCCTGTCCCGTCCATGTCTGTGTCGTTGACGGCATCGAGAAGGCTGGCGAATTTGCTCCTCAGGATTTCTTCGTCGACCGCATCCGACACGAATACGAAGATGTCGCCGCGATATCGCTCGATCCAGTGATGGCCGGCGCCGCGGCTACGCAGGTAGCTGCCGATCTGTTGGATCGTGGAATCCCCCAGACCCTTGTGCAGGAGAAATTTCATCAAGGTTGCACTTTGCCCAGGGACAGCTTCCCGTCTGGTCAGGGGCCGACCTTCTGGCCCCGAGCGTTGAACTGTTTCAGATAGGCGATGACGTCGGCGATCTCCTGGTCCTTGCTGAGACCGGCAAACGCCATCTTTGTGCCGGGCACCAGTTTGCGCGACGCCCTCAGATAGGTCGTCAGCGTCGGTTCATCCCAGGTCAGACCCGAATTCTTGTTCGCCGAGGAATAGCTGTAATCGGGATACTCACCGGCCGCTCGGCCGACGACGCCATTCAAGACCGGGCCCACTCCGTTCTTTGCCTCAAGGCCGACCTTGTGGCAGGCGCCATGCATCTCTTGAAGACGACGGCGCCGGCTTCGGCATTGCCGGAAGATGTGTCCTGCGCATGGGCCGAACCGACTGCAGTGAGAATCGCGGTCGCCAATCCAGGCATGGTCCATTTCATGTTTGCTGCTTTCAACGAGCACGGGTTGGTTCTGGCCGAACTGGCCGGGGCAATATGGTACGAAACATCCCTGGAGTCCCGGATCCGGATCCAAACCGCCGATCCGCATCGATTGATGTCGCCTCAGGAGGGAACAAGTGGGCCGGGACTCTTCAGATACTGGTTCTTGATCGCATCCACCGCCCAGTAAGCAAGAGCGCCTACGGGTCCGGTCGGGTTCTTCCCCGCGTTCTGGGGAAACACGCAAGCGCCGGTGACGAACACGTTCGGGACATCCCAGACCTGAAGGTATTTGTTCAGAACACTGGTGCTCGAGTCGGCTCCGAAGACTGCCCCGCCTGTGTTGTGTGTGCTCTGGTAAGGCACGATCGAATAAGGCACCGGGGGAATGCTCCGATCGACCTTGGTCGCACCCATCTCCTTGGCGATCGTCACGCAGATGTCGGCCTGAGCGTTCATCTGCTTTACCTCGTTGTCCTGGAAATCGAACGTCATCCTCATCAGCGGACGTCCGAAAACGTCGGTGTAGGTCGGATCGAGGCTCAAATAGTTCTGCCGGTACGCCATTACCGCGCCTTGGTTGCCAATGCTGGCCGCGTGGTCATAATTGTCGACCACTGCCTCCTTCCAGTCGGAGCCCCAGCGCGGCGTGCCCCGCGGCGTGGGATGCGACTGGATCGGCCTGGCGCCCGAGTTGCTGCAGCTGATGCCGCCGCCACCGATGTAGCCGGCCTTCTCGAAATCGTAGTTGTCGCCGTTGAAATCATCCATGCAGGTGCCGAGCGCGCCGGCCCCCATGAAGCGATTCAGGATGGTTCTTTTGTCGAAGAAGGCGGTAGCCCCGCCACCGCACTGATAGGCATAGTTGCGGCCGACCACGCCCTTGCCCGTTGCCGGATCATAAGGCACGCCAATGCCCGATTGCAGCAGCAGGTTGACGTTGCCGAGCGCATAGGCCGACAGGATGATGAGGTCGGCAGGCTGTTCGAACTCCCGCCCTCGTGCGTCGAGATAGGTGACGCTGACTGCCTTCTTGCGGGTCGAGTCCAGATTGACTTTCAGCACGATCGAGTTGGTGCGCAACTCGAAATTGGGGTTCTCCAGCGCCAGCGGAATGACGGTGAAATGCGGGCTCGCCTTGGCATTCGCCTCGCAGCCGAAGCGCTCGCAGAAGCCACAATAGTGACACTGGCCGAAGGCGACGCCATCGGGATTGACATAGTCCCGCGACGCGTTCGAGGAAGGATTGGGGAAAGGGTGATAGCCAAGATTGCGGGCCGCTTTCTCGAACATCACCATGCTTTGCGCCGCAATCATAGGCGGATTGGGGTACTCGTCCTTTCGCGATGCCTCGAAGATGTTGCCGCCGTCGATCTTCCGGCCGTTGATATTGCCGGCCTTGCCGGAGGTGCCGCAGGTCTTTTCGAACTTGTCGTAATA
Organism: Mesorhizobium sp. WSM4828; assembly: GCF_055811175.1. Classification (NCBI taxonomy): domain Bacteria; kingdom Pseudomonadati; phylum Pseudomonadota; class Alphaproteobacteria; order Hyphomicrobiales; family Phyllobacteriaceae; genus Mesorhizobium; species Mesorhizobium sp. WSM4828. Next base: position 39,253 of record NZ_JBVVQK010000007.1, read on the forward strand.
GGGCTCGAGATCGTCATAGGTGATCGGCCAGTCCTGCAGCTGCATATCTGAAGGGATGATCTTTTCTCCGTATTTGTCGATCGTGCGGGTACGCGCCTGATGATCCCATTCGAGCCAGCGCCAGGTGACGCCGTTCCAGTGCACGCCGGCGCCACCAACGCCCTGGCCGGGCAGGAACGAGCCGAGCTGGCGCATCGGCAGCGCCGTTTGCGATTCACTGTTGCGGAAGGTGATGGTTTCCCGCCGCACGTTCTGCATGAGGTCGTGTCGGGCGGCGTAGCGCAATTCGTCATGGATCTGCGGGTCGATGAAGTCCGGATTGGTGTCACGCGGGCCTCCCCTTTCTAGAGCGACGATTTTCAGCTTGGTCGATGCAAGCTCCTTGGCAATGATTCCGCCCGTCCAGCCAAGGCCGACAATCAGGACATCGACCTCGTTGAGTTTGGTGGCCATGCTACAGTCTCCTTCGTCTTCTTTCGTCGATTAAACGAGATCCTGAATTCCCTTCGGGTCAGCCGCATAGGCCTTGTTCCGAAATGGTTCTATCTTGTCCATGTACATGGCGTCGGCGCCTGGGAAACCGATCATCTTCCAGGCCGCCCTGTCCTTGTTTCCGCCATACATCGGGTCAGCGAAATAACCCTCGATCGTGAGCTGGAGCAGAAGCCCGAAGAAGGTTTCGGTTGGCACTGTTGGAAGCTCGACCTTCTTGCCCTCGAGGTCGCTCATCACCGCGACACGATCTTTTGCCGAAAGGCTCTCGAAAGCGCTCTTGTGGTTTTTCTGCACGTAGGCACTGACGTCGGCGATGCCGGCCCGGATCAGTTCCGATGGCGTCATCGGCAATTGATAACCCTGCTCGGGCGTACCCTCGCCAAATGGCCCTTCCAGATACAGCCGGTCGCCCTTTCCGTACCCGCCGGCCATTTGTCTATCGATGTAGATCGCAACGCCGAGTTCCTTGGCGCCGGGGCCTGTTGAATCGCTCGGAATCAGTGTGTCCACCGCGGCCTCGATGAAGGCGGACTCATCGACATTGAAGAATTCATAAGCGGAGCCGCCTGCATCGGATTTCGAGGCGTCGCTTGTGTGATGATGCGGCTTGCCGGTCGCCGCGGCCATCATTTCGGTCGCCGATGCGGACCCACCCAGCGGCAGGGTACTCGCCGCCGCTCCTGCCGCACCGAAGAGCTTCAGAAAGTCGCGACGCCCCACGTCGTCTTGGTTCTTGTCTTTCGTCGACATGATTTCTCCTGTGACCCTGCTGGCAAGGATGAGTGAGGTTGGAGAGAGCTTGCGCCCGCTCCAACCGGCGCTGCGCAGCATCCAGCGCTAGCCTTGGTGGAATTCTTCGAGCGTAGTGCTCACACTAACTATGTGGCAAGCGAAATTGATTGACATTTAAACGCAAATTTTATGCTATATCCGTGATGGACATCGAACTCGCCCGCACCTTTATCGAGATCGTATCGACCGGCAGTTTCATTCGGGCCTCCGAGCGCTTGAATGTTGCGCAGACGACGGTAAGCGCACGAATCCGCAACCTCGAGCAGCAACTGGGCCGGGCCCTTTTTGTCCGCCACAAAGGCGGAGCTTCGCTGACCCCGGCCGGCGAGCAATTTCTGCGCCACGCCCCGATGTTCGTCCAGCTATGGCAACGTACACTTCACCAGGTTGCCGTGCCGCCGGGACGCCGGGCTGTTCTGACGGTGGGCAGCGAAGTCAGCCTTGCGCAACCTCTGCTGCTTGACTGGGTCCGATGGATGCGCGCCTCGCTTGAGGATATTGCGCTTCGAGTGCACGTCGATGTGCCGCAGGATTTGATCAATCAGGTCGCGTCGGGAATGGTCGACTTAGCCATCATGTACGCGCCCCCGCACAGACCGGGTTTGAAGATCGATCTGCTACTGGAAGAAAAACTTGTTCTCGTGACTACCAATTCCGAAGCACGCCTCCTGGACGAATCCGACTATGTTTACATGGATTGGGGGCCGGATTTTGGGCTTCACCACGGGATGAATTTCCCAAGCGCTGCGCCGGATCTGTCTTTCGATCTCGGTCCGCTCGCACTGAACTATGTTCTAGCAACCGGCGGTTCCGGATATTTCAGGATGAGTTCTGTGCAGCCTCACATAGAAGCCGGCCGGCTGCATCTTGTGCCTGAGATGCCGCAGTTCTCCTATCCGGTCTATGCGGTGCAATCCGCAAGTGCGGACGAGAGCGTAGTTGGTCCAGCGCTGACGGGATTGCATTCCGTCGCAAGCGGCGACATCAAATTGTGAGAGTTCTAGTTGGGCGTCTAAATGTCCGACGGGACTGACGGGAACAGAAGGTCGACCGTTGTTCCAATCCCTCGTTCACTCTTTATCCGGATCCGACCACCAACCATCTGGGTCAGTGCCTGCACCTGTGGCATCCCTATCCCGGTACCCTTCTCACCCTTCGTCGTGAAGAATGGATCAAACACCTTCCGCAAGACTTCAGGAGCCATACCGCAACCGTGGTCTTTGACGCGAACGCATGCGTAGGTTCCAGGACCGGGCGGGTCAGGTGTCGCGGTTGTCTGCACCAATCGCTCGGTGATGACGCGGATCTCCCCGCCACTTGGCATCGCATCTCGTGCGTTCATGACGAGATTAAGCACTGCGGTGTCGAAAAGTGCGGGATCGATCAAACAGTCTGGGACACCGGAACCAAGCTCCAGCCTGACGCGGACATCGGCTCCCGCGCCATACCTCAGGAAAGGCTCGAAAGACGTGAGGAACTCATTCAAATTGCCAGCGTGGATATCGAGTTCCTGATGCTTCGCGAAGGTCAATAGCTGTGACGTTAGCTCGATCCCTCGATCGATTCCTTCCCGCGCTGCCGCAATGTAGGCACGAACCCTTTCGGGCTCGTCGGCTCTTCGCTCAGCGAGCCCGAGCCCGGATTCTATTACTGCCAGGAGGTTTCTGAAGTCGTGGGCTATACCGCCAGTCATCTCGCCCAAGGCGGCAAGCCGGTGCGTTGCACGCTCGCGTTGCTCGGCAGCAGTTCGGGCATCGAGAGGTGCGTCCGGCACTTGGGTGCGCGCGTCGCGTCCGGCCTGAGATGATGTTTGAGTTTCACACGGAAACACGCAGCCTGTCATGAAAGTCCCTCACTCACGACACCCAAGGAGCTCTCGCCCCGTTTTGGCATCTTCGGTCGCTTTTGTTGCGGAGGGCCGCGCCTTTCATGCGCATGATCTAAGCGCGCCGGACGACCCTTTTCGTCATGATGTCTTCGACAGTCGGGAATGCCTTTAGGGCCTCCTCCGGTAGGTCGCCATTTGCTCCGACCATTTCAGCCCAGCCATGTGCCCCTGGTTCGCCGACGATAACACGGCCGACCATTCCAGCATGCTCATGCGGGATACAGTAATAATCGTAGACTCCCTGCTCTGTGAAAGTAACCGAAAAGCTTTCCTTAGGCAGGAGGTAGTCGGAATCCCACGATTTTGCCGTCTTGGGCATGCGAAGCGGTCGCCCGAAGTTTGCCGGATTGTAAGCCGTCGTCGTGTGCGAATTGCCAGGATTGAGGTTGGTCCATCGGACCGTCTGCCCTGGCTTGATCAGAATGCCGATCGGGTCGAACCAGACTTGCGAACCGTCGTCGCGCCCTTGCATCCCGATTTGGATCGCCTCGCCGGCCCATACTGCCACACAAGAGAGCGAGAGGGCGGCGGCAAGGCCGCCTCCCGCGCTTAGTATCTCACGACGCGTGAGTGTCATTTGGCGACCTGGGCCTCGTCAGCGGCCGAGACATGCCACAGCACGACGTGGACATGCGGCTCTTCGACTCCCGGATGGCCGGCATTGTAGTAGACGTCGACATGGTCGACATTGCCTCCGGGTGAAGCGAGATCGTCAAAACGCTTGTCTGGATTGAGGTCCTTGGTCGGCAGCATATAAATCGTGCTGACAAGCTTGCCGTCGTGGTCATAGGCAAGGAATGGTCCGGCCGGCAATGTCGTCGGATCGACGAAGAGTTGGCCCATGCCCGGCAGGAAGTCGGGCAGCTTCACAAGCTTGCTGACCTGCTGGTAAGGCGCGGCTGGCGGAGATTTGGTAACCTCACCCGCCGCCATGGCGCAAAGCGAACTCCCCGTCGTCAGGGCAACTGCGAGGACGAGTTTCTTCATCACGGATCTCCTTGTTGAAATAAAGCTGCGCTGGCCGAAGATCTGGAAGGCTGTTTGATAAAGCGATTTCCATTTTCGACACGACCTGTTCGCGTCCGCCCAGCAAGCAGCAGACTGTTTCGCTCGTCAAACGAAATTAACTGGCATTTCAGTGCATTATTTCTGCTGCTAGGGTGTGCAACTGTTTGCTTGATTTCAAAAAAACTTTCACTACCTCTGAACTGCTATGTATATTTTCAGTCTCGATTTCCGGCGGGAGCCGAAGCGCTTAAAAACGGGCCTTTAGCCCGGACGCGAGAAGGCCCTGGCTTCGCGTCCGGCGGTAGCCAGGATTTCCACTTATCCCGCGGTGCATTCTGCCTGCCTAAGCAGTGCGGCTGCACTCCCATTTTGCGATTCCGGTTGGGATCGACATTGAGGTTGACCCCGATGATCTGCCCCATCTTGTCAGAAGAAGACATTTCGCTTGATCTTGTGACAAAGGGAAAGCAATCAGCCCTGTCAAAAATTGCAATCAGGATTGCGCGAAGGACCGGGCTGGACGAGCAGATGGTTCTTCGTGGCCTTTTCGACCGCGAGTATCGCGGCTCGACGGGCTTAGGTCGTGGGGTCGCGATCCCTCACGCTCTACTTGGCACAATCTCTTCGCCTGCCGCGTCTTTGACACGTCTGGCCAAGCCCATCGATTTCGACGGCCCCGACGACGATCCTGTTGATCTCATTTACACGGTACTCTGGCCGCGCTCTGCCACTTCCGCCTTCCTCCCTGCCCTTTCGCAAATTTGTCGTCTCCTCCAGGCATCTCAGGTTCGGGAGCGACTCCGATCGGCACGCTCATCCGATGAGGCGTTGGCCTTTCTCGAAAATGGGTCACATCGGAGAATTTCCGCCAATTTGCCTACTGCCCGGGTCGGGCCTAGCGTGATGATGTCCACGCAGTTCAGCAATGCCCAGGTCGGACAGGCCTACCTTTGGTCCGAACCCTCCGTCGGAGAATAACATAGATTGACAATCTATCTTTTATAGAGGATGCCTCAAGGAGCGAACCCAACGGCTTGAACCGGCTTGCATGGGAGAAAAAGCAGGAGCTGCAGATGAGCGAGGATGGTCGAAGCACGAGAACGATCGTAGTCGATGGCGTTCCGCTGCCGGACCTGCTCGACGAGACAATGATCCGCGGCGTGGTGCATGGTTTTTATGATGAAATTCGTCGCGATGACCTTCTCGGCCCCATTTTCCACGATCAGATCGAGCCGGACCGATGGCCACAACATCTTGCGAAGATGTGCGACTTCTGGTCTGCGACGTTACTTCGAACGTCCCGATATGAAGGCCGGCCACTGCCACCACATCTGGCCATAGCCGGCCTCGGCTCAGCGCATTTCCGTCGCTGGCTGCAGTTGTTTCGCACAACGGTGCGCCGCATCTGCCCGCCCGAGGTGGCAGCGCTTTTTATGGAGCGCGCGCTGCGCATCGCTCACAGTTTCCGTCTCGCGATCGCCTTCAATCGCGGCGAGACCACGATCGGCATCGAACCCATCGTTGAGAAGGACCTGTGATGATTGGTTTGTGAGGGTTTCCACAAACACGCAGCGATCAAGGAGATATCCATGCGGCTTACAGCTTTCTCGGACTATGCATTGCGGCTGCTGATGTACACGGCCTCTGCCGGTGGCCGGGTCATAACGATCGAGGAAGCTGCGCGTAGCTTTACCGTGTCGAAGACGCATCTCAACAAGGTCGCCAACACGCTGACCCGCAGCGGCTATCTGAAGGCGATCCGTGGCCGTTCCGGTGGTCTCGTTCTGGGGCGCCGGCCCGAGTTGATCCGGATCGGCGATGTCGTGCGATTGACCGAGCCGGATTTCGCACTGGTTGAGTGTTTCTCCACCGCAAACCAGTGCGTATTGACCGGCTCTTGCAAGCTTTCAAGCATGTTTGGCGAAGCGATAGCATCCTTCCAGAACACTCTTGACCGCTATACGCTGGCCGACATCACGCTGATGCCGAAAGACTTCATTGGCAGCCCAATACTATCGGTGCGCACAGGGGTGGCACGCAACGGGGCGTAATATTACGTGGTTTAGAGGCTTGCTGCTTTACTCGGATGGAGATGAGTCATGGCCGAATCAAAGAAGAACGACAAGCCGCTAACGAAGGAGATTGATTCTGGCATCGACCCTGACAACAGTCTGATGCCAATGCTTATCGGTGGGCTTGTCCTGATAGTCCTCGGCGCGATCCTCGTTATGATGTTTGTCTAGTTTCGCAACGACGGCGTGTGGCGCTGTCGAAACGTTTATTCCTGCAGGCTAAGTGCCCACATGCGTGTTTTGTGGAACGATCAAGGGCCGACACTCTCGTGATAATTCTCGCCAGCGGTAGAGCAGTAAGGAATCCCTGGCGCTATCGAATGTTCCTCATCCCTGCCAACTTGAGCTTCTCGACGCACCGCGAGCAACGAAACGCGGCCGCCCTGTCGGTCGAAACCCATGAGCAGCAGCAGGGCCGTATGGGCTTGCTCCATTTAGCCCCCCGAAATGCCAAGCTTGAAAGGTAGAGAAATTTCGGCTTCTGTCGCTCCTTATGGGCTACAATGAAGCGTTCTTTACTTGCGATGCTGATGGGAGTTACGATCTTTACTGCTGACCCCCGAGCAGCAGTGGATCCCAGGTACAAGGCAGAACAGAGCGCCCTGATTAAATGCAATCTGTTGTGGTCGGCAAAGCTGTCAGTTCAGCCCGGCGATCCGTACTCGTTAGCCAGAAAGGCGCAGCAATATGCCGGCGATAGTTACGAGCCAAAACTGCCGCGCCGATGAGCGCTCACATCCCGATTTCACGTTTTCTGCCGAAGCTCCAGTCGATGCCGCCGCTGCTTTGCACGAACCCGCTGATGTGCTGGCCGATGCGCTTGTCGAGCATCGGCTGCCACGGCACCAGTTGAAAGCCGAGCCCGTCGTCCAGCATGGCGAAGCGCCCGCTGGCAAGGTTGGCCGAGCCGAGCAGCGTGCCGCCGACATTATCGCCAAGTTGCACGGGCGCGAAGATGAGGCCGCGCGCAGCGGCCATTTCCTTGCCGACCCGCGTGACCTCCTGGCGCTCCAGAGTGGCCATAAGGTCGCGCGCGAAGGTGATCGTCCCGCTGGTTGGATCGCGTTCGGCATGGCCGATCGTGACGAGCTGGGCGGCCCGCCTGTCGAGCGCGTTGTCCACCTCAAGACCAAAGCCTGACCGGACCAGCGGCACCGGGTTTTTGGCCGTAAGCTGCCGGTCGAGCCAGGTGGCGCCGTCGCTGCCGACCTGCGCGTCAAGATCGAAGGTCGAGAGCACACGCAGGGAGAAGTCCTTGCCGGCGTTGCGGACATCGTAGGCGATGCCGCGCGCGGACAGGTCTTCTGGAACGCGCCAATGATCTTCGTCGATGCGCTCGACGTGGCCGGCCCGGCGGAGCGCTTCGAGACGGCGGACATGGAAACGGACGAAGGCGTCCGGATCCTTGCCCCGTTCCAAAAATGTCTCGCGGATTGCCTCGAGGTGTTGGCTCGGGCGATAGATGCCGTCCTCGCCGGCTACGCTGCTGATGTTGCGGTCGGCCGCACGCGGCTCCTGCTTAGGCAGGATCGGATCGAGCGCCACGATATGGCCGCGCTGGATGTCTTCGAGCTTTGCCGCATCAGCAGTCTCGACATAATGGGTGCGCCCATCGACGCCGTCGACGACCAGCGACAGCCGGTCGCTCATTTCGTCGCCGGCAAGGCCCTTGGCGAGCACACGGCCGATGACCGGCTCGGTGATGGTGCGCCGGTGCATGACATATTGCGCCGCACCCCGCGAGTGGGCGAGGCCGTGCTCCTCGAGCGCCCGGTGCATGGTCCTGATGATGTCGTTGCGCTCGCCAAGCGCCCGCAGCGTGCTTTCGGTCCTGTCGGAGATCACCCACCGGCCGGGCTCGATCTCGCTCGCCAGGCCGAAGTGCTGCAGTCTCTTCGCCCGATCGATCAGCAAATAGCGATTGCTGGAAATGGTGTAGCTGTCGCTGGCGTTGGGACGGAGATCGACAAGATCGTGCTCCCGCTGTTCAGCGACCAGCATGCGGTCGAGTTTTGTCAGCCGTTCAGCGTCCACCTCGTTGGCCAGCTTGCGGGCGACCTCGACCTCGCTTTGCAGCCCGAGTTCCCGTTCCACCAGCTCGCCTGCCCGATGGCGGATGCCGTGGGCGATGTAGTCGCCGGCGATGTTGAGGATCTTGCCGTCATCGGTGACACCGCGCACCAGGATGTGGGTGTGCGGATGGCCGGTGTTGTGGTGATCGACGGCGATCCAGTCGAGACGGGTGGCAAGGTCGGTCTCCATCTGCCGCATGAGGTCGCGGGTGAAGGAGCGCAGGTCTTCCATCTCGGCAGCATCTTCCGGCGCGACGATGAAGCGGAACTGGTGCCGGTCGCCGCGCCCGCGCTCGACGAAGGCCTTGCCGTCGGCCTCGTCGTCGACGGCCGAGTACACCCTGCCCTTCTCGCCGTCCCTGGTCACGCCGTCGCGCTGGAGATAGCGCAGATGCGCATCAACGGCCTTGCTGGTCGTCACGAATTTTTGGGCGCGCGCGCTGGTCCCCTTCCCTCGTCCCGGCAGCTTGACGACGCGGGCCTTCACCACGACCCGGCGGGAACGAAAACGGGCGCCATTGGAGTCCTGCTTCCAGCCGCCGCCATCCTTCGGCAAGCCTGACACCACCTTGCCGCCGCGGCCCCGCGCGTTGAAGCGGCCGCTCCCCTGCCCGTCGTTCCTGCTTGCGCCGAGGCGATTGGGATTGCCGCCCTGCTTGCGGATGGCAATCTCGACCTGGCGCAGAAAGGGCAGCGTGCGCGAATTGACCGGCGTGCTGCTGCGCCGGATCCGGCCAATGCGAACCTCGAATCTGTCGCTGTCACGATCTGCCATGACGACAGCATCGGGAGTCGGATTTGGTGCTTCAAGGTGGCCGGAGCGCCGGGCGTTCTACGGCGCGCAAAGACTTGCTGCGGCGTAGAACAACCGATCGCACATCGCTGCGGCACGACAGCTTTGCTTTTCTGATCAACAGCATAGCCATAGACCGTCAGCCCCGCACCTCGCGTCATTCTGCGTTGCGTCGACATCCGCCCGGAAAAACAATGTGCAGACAGAGACTTACGAGCGAAGCGAGCGCGAGCGCCAGCTCGCTTTATCTTGCTGTCCTAATCTCCTAATCCACCCTCCGTAAGCGTCCAGTCCCCGCACCTATTCGGTTAGTGCAAATGAACTTCATGTGGGGTTCCTTCGTCATGTGGAGGATCTCCGATGGCGGCTCGCCGCTCCTGGGCCAAGGCCAACAGTCCTTAGCGGTCGTCGCGTGTTGCGAGTTGGTATCGCGGCAACCAGGATGCACCGGAATACTGTCGCCGGCGCGATCTCTCGATCGCCACATTCGAGCTGTGGATGCGTCATCTGGTGAGCCCGGATGATCTGCGCAAACGTGCGGAAAAGCTGCAGAATCTGCGCCGGGAGAAGGCAGCGCGTTTGCGCAAGAAGGTGCCGCCGAAGCGGCCCAAAAGGCCCCCACGCTATCGCTACGGCAGGCGCACCGACAGCGGCCGGATCGCTCTTAGCGCGTTCTGCAGCATGCATGTCGAGGCGATGAACTGGAGCAGCATGGGGCACGCGGAGTATGCCGCTGCACTTGGTCTGTCGCCGCATGCGTTGCGGCTCTGGCGCAATCGCCTGGAAGAATCCGGCGACGAAATGGACCGGCGATCGCTGCTTCATCCGAGTGCCCGAGCCCACTTAAAGCAGCGCCGCCAATTGCGTACGGCGCTACTAGACACCGCGGGTTGACGGCCTGTCGAACCGGCGCTGCTTTAGGGACGCAAAGAAGCGGGCGATCGTGCAGGAGCCGGAGAAGCCCGGTGTCGCCATGGCGCAGGTCTGTCGCCGCCATGGCGGCGCCATCAGCATGCTGTTCCGCTGGCGGGTCGAGTTCGGCCGGACCGCTCGCAAGGCGCCGCAACTGGCAACGCTGGTGCTTGCCGATGGCGCAGCAAAAGGGCTGCCCGCGCTCGGGGCCTTGCGCGATCTGGTGCAGCCGCCCGACGGCATGGTGGCGATTGAGCTGGCTGATGGACGGCGCGTGTTTGCACCCGGCGGACGCCAACCCGGCTGGGGTGAAGCAGCAGCTCGTCGGCAAGAAGAAGAGGTCATGACCGTCGCCATCCGAGCACCCGCTCAGCCGCGCTCATCGCGGTTCGACAGCCGGGTCCAGTGCGAGGTCCAGACACTTGTCTCGGCAACGGACTGGAACAGGTCGGCGCGGACAGGCTGTGGATGGTCGATCGAGATGGAGACATACCACCTGGCCTTGTCGCCGGCGCGATCCCACAACGCGCCGATCTCCTGCCTTCGCAGAAGACGCGACAGTCTGAGGCCTTTCTGCGTCGGCTCCTCGGTCAGCACAACAGCAAGCTTTCCGTCGAGCGTCAGAGTTGAGATGTCACCGAGATGCGGGTGTCGTCGCGAAAGGTGCAGATTTGCCCGCTGCTTTTGTGCTTTCGTGAGCCTTTGACGATGACTGTCCGCGCGTTCACGGCTCGCCGCGCAGCCATCGTTGGAAAAACCCGACGCCGGAGAGGTGTTGGTGACCCAGACGGCATTGCGCTGGACGATTGATGTGGGCGAGAGCGGGCCGAAATAGCGGCGGTCAGACTGTCCCAGTTCGTCAGAAAGAGAAGGATCTCGTAGCCGGCGACCACACCGCACCCTGGCAGGCAGGCAGTGCTCGGCCGCGTGGTCTTGTTCGCGCCCATGTCCAAGGCTGGCACCCCGAGCGACGACAGCGATGCCGCGTCGGCAAACCGGTTGTCGGCTGTAGCTGGCAAGCGCTTCTGAGGCGGGACGCCAGAGCAATTCGCTGAGTCAGTAGGTTGGCCTGCCGTTCAAAAGCATGACGGTTGCCGTTTGAGTAACATCCATCCTGCCGCTGGCGCGACTAGATACAGCCCAACCTGACACGACCGATCCTTTCCAGATGAACCGCACTCGAACGTCCAATTCACACTGGCGCGCGAGGAGGATCGCACCGCAGAGCGTCGCGGCGACAAGTGTTGCACGCACGTTCATCGCTCAGTCGTGCAGCGCAGGCGCGATACGTTCTGGCGCCGGTGTGTCCAGGTCTGGGTGCCTCCCGCGCACAAGGTGAGCGGAAGGCCTCGCTTTTCCGACGCGATCAGTAACTTTATCTGCCGGGCAGAATGATGGAAGCGAAGCTTCCCCCTTGATATTTGCAACCAATGAGGTTTGTTGGCGGAAATAACGAATTGTTTGCGACATTGGCAATAAACAGCTCATCCGTTTCAACGCGCGCCATTAGACAAGAGGAAAACTCGATGACCGTTCCTGCAGACCGAAACTACAACGATGATCTCGTAGCAATTACCGCCGACATCGTTTCCGCCTACGTGTCGAACAATCCGCTGCCGGTCGGCGAGGTGTCGAAGCTGATTGGGGACACCTATGTTGCCTTGCAAGGGATCGGCACGCCTGTCGCTCCGGCCGCAGTCAAGCTGGAGCCGGCGGTATCGATCAAGAAATCAGTGTCACCTGATTTCATCATCTGCCTGGAAGATGGAAAGAAATTCAAATCCTTGAAGCGGCATATCGGGACGCATTACAATCTCAGCCCTGACCAATACCGCCAGAAATGGAACCTGCCCTCCGACTATCCGATGGTGGCGCCGAACTACGCAGCTACCCGCTCGGCTCTGGCAAAATCAATCGGCCTCGGACGCAAGGCGGTGGCGCCCACTCCTGCCGCGGCGGAAAAACCAAAACGGGCTGCCCGTGCGGCAGCAGCGACAGCAACCGCAACGGCAATCAAGTCGCCGACTAGGAAGGCGCGCAAGGCACCCGCAAAAACGTAGCGTTCCGCACCCGACTGATGTGCCAGGCAGCACCGGACCTGAACATGGCGAAGCCCCACCTTGCCGGCGGGGCTTCGTGTTGAGTCGGATCATTCTGCGGCGCGGCGAGACCAGATCAGCGAGAACTCGCCGTCGGTGTCGGTCTCAACCAGGCTTGCATAGATCGGAGCGGGAAAACTTGGATCGTCGAGCTTGACGGAGTGGTAGTCGCGGCCCTCGCGCGAGGTCTTCTTCCATGCCGCTCCGAATTCGGTGGCTCCGGCAAAGATGCGGAAGTCCGGACCTTTCTCGTTGTCGCCTTCGGCCGGTGTCAAAGTCACCGTCTTGACGTTGAGGTTCAGGGTCTTGACCGAGCCGGAGAAGCCGTTCGCGGTGCGGGAGAAAGTGCCAATCGTCGCCATTGTGGTCGTTCCTTCTGTTTTCTGAGGCCGCGCCTATCGCGGCCTCGATGGTGGTCGTGAGACCGTGGACGATGGGTCCGCACCCCAAAGTGGCTGAAACGAAGTGAAAGACGGCGGCGCGAGCCTTTCTTGGGCCGCGAGGAATGGACGCAAACCGGGCTCCCCGCCATGCCTGCGTGGTGGGGTGGTATGGCCAGGGGAAGAAAACGAGAGCGCCGTCGTTGCGCGAAGACGATCGAGACTGAGCGAAGCGGAGGCGGTCCTTGGTCAGACCCAATCCATTCGAGGACGCCTTGGGCTTAGGATGAACAGACAGGAGTGAACGCGGGGACGGCGATCAGTCACGCGCTTGCCCATCCGTGTTATGAGCGCGGCGATGACGCGTATGGTTGTGACGCCGCGCGAGGCTCCCGTAGCGAACGAAGAACTCAGGCTCAAACGCTCAAGTGAGTATTCCTACGGTGGAAGCCGGCAGAGCAAGTGATTTTCTGAGCAGTAGCGACTATGTCAGGAATGGGGCCATGAGCCGACTGTCAGCTTCTAGGCTGAAGTCATCAGCAAATGGACGTTCCGCTGGCGACCTCATTGCGGACCTAAACAGAACAAACAATCTCCATTGGCGGATGGTTCAAAGCCTAGCAGTCTGGCATCGCGTTGCTCGCCAACAGTGACGATCCGACCTCTCCTTCGAGCGCAAAACGCTGGCAGCGCTCGCCGTGGGACTCATCGATTAAACTCTCGATATGTTTGAAGCCGAGCTTCGCCAATATTCGCAGCGACGCGAAATTGCGCGCCGCCGCCTCGGCCGTCACCTGTTCAAGCGCCAGAGTTTCAAAGGCGTAGCGGAGGACTTCGCGCGCCGCCTCGCTGCCCAGTCCGTGCCCCCAATGCGCACGCGCCAGCACAAATCCCAATGCGGCTGCCTTGGCGTCGGTTGCGCCGAAGGACAGGGTTATCGTCCCGATCGCGTCCGATACTCCTGCTTGGTCTACGGACCACTGGATCGCCTTGCCGTCAGCGAATCGCTGACGCGAACGGGCGAACCACCGTTCGCCTGCCCTTCTGTCGTCACGAATGGGATCGCCGGCAAGGGACGACATCCATCGCGCGCGCAAACCATGCTGGGATATCCCGTTCGCTCGGCGCCCGAAGCACGAGCCTTGGTGTCGTGAGCTTGGGAAATCGGACTGCTTCCATGGGGCATTTTCGACCTGAGGCGGCGCCAATGCAACGGCCTGGCAGGCCGCTCCGCTAATCACCAATGACAGCCCCTTGGTAGTGTGCCGTCTTCAGGTCGCAGCCCAATCGCTGAGAGCCATTTATCGACCAGCCGGGCATACTGCCGTGTGCTCATCGGCGCCTCGGAGAGCCTTGCGTCCGAAACCAACCATCCAACCACAATCAGCCCGTGAGGCGCGCACGAAACAAGGTGCAGCCGTCCGCCAGGCGCGACCTGGAGATATCCCGGAATCCAGCCTCGGTCATCCACGCTCGATACTGACCTTCAGTGTACGATTCGCCGTGGCGATAGAGGTTCAAGAAGGTGATATTGAGAAAGACACCCTCAGGCGGGCCGAGGCGGTCGTCATCGACGACACCCCACCCCGCAATTGCGATCTCGCCTCCCGGTGTGAGGCAACGCGCCGCGTTCAGGATCGAACTGCGCGCCTGGTCAGGCGGAAGGACCTGGACGACGGCCTTCAGGATCGCCAGATCGTGCCGACCGATCGATGGCGCGACAGTTATGTCCCCCTCTTCGACAACCACGTCGTCGGCACCGTATTCTGACAGGATATCTGGCGCGGCCGCTGCGACCGTTGGCAGTTCCATCAGCGTCGCCGCAATATGCGGCCACCGCTCGCGAAGTCCGACGAGAATTGTCCCGGGGCCCCCGCCGATGTCGATCACCGAAGCGATCGCCGAGAGGTCTATCGCCCGGGCCAGATGTCGGCCGAAGATCACCCCGCCCGGTGCGAGCCTGCGGCTGAAGGCCGCCGCGGCCTCGGGCCCTGCTTCGGAAAAGTCGTGCAGCGCAGCCGGCCGGTTCTGTCGCAGCGACTCTGCGGTCAGCAAGTCGGCTTCCCAGAGCTCGCGCAGGAGCGCATGATCGCCGCCGCGATAGGTCGGCTTGGACGCGTCGAGGAAGGCCGATGCTTCGGCTCCGTTGCGAAATTGACCATCCTTGACTTCGAGGAGACCGATGCTGGCGAGCGCGTAGAGGAGCCGCGACAGACGATCGGGCTCGACTTTGAGCGCGGCCCCCAGGCTGTCAGCGGTCATCGCGCTGCCACCGAGCCGGGTGAAGATGCCAAGGTCCAGCCCGGCTCGAAGCGCTAAGGCGGCGGGCACCGCTGCGATCAGCTTGTCGATCCGGGCAGAATCCACCATGTCGCCCCCCTTCCGCGATCCAGGACCGAATTTGAAGCAGCTCCCATAGATTAGAACCTCCGTTCTCCGGAAAGTGAAGACAAAATCATTATTTGGAGCGACCGACACGATGACGTAGCGGATACTCCTGGCAAAGCTGAACGTCAGCTTCTGAGAATGTCTATCGCCGCCTCGGGCCCGCCGCTCCGACAGGCCCATCGAGGCCTGCAGATGCGCGATGGCTTCACGCTTGGCGGCGGGCCCTACCATTTTTTGAAAGAAGCTCGCGCAGTGCCGACGCTTCCAGCATCTGGTCGGCGAGCAGCTTCTTCAGCTTCGCGTTCTCGTCTTCCAAGGCTTTCAGCCGTTTGGCATCGGAGACGTCCATCCCGCCATACTTCGCCTTCCAGTTATACAGCGTCGCCTCGGAGATCCCATGCTTGCGCGCCAGGTCGCCCGCCTTCGCCCCCGCTTCGTGCTCACGCAGAACCGCGATGATCTGCTCTTCCGTAAACCGCTTTCTCTTCATCGGTCCGTCCTTCAATCGAGGCCGGACTCTAATCTCAAATGGAGGAAAAACTCAGTGGCAGGTCATGCCCCATCAACCATCGTCATGACTCTCAATTTCGAGTTCGTGGGACTCGATTTCGATTTGTTGTCAGGCCGCTTGCCCACAGTAGCAAAAGAACGCCTCGTCAATAAAAAAGGCGTACAAAGCGCAGTCGATGAAATGTCCATTGGTCTAAGGAGGATTCATTTCGTCGACGTAGCCAGTTCGTGACCTCGAGACCGGTTAACCGGGTGCCGAAGGAGCGTCAGCATAGCGGCGCCACAGGCGAGACGCGGGACCGCCACCCCCGGCGAGAGGTGCCGTACCGCGACTGATCTGCAGTCGCGTGCCATAGATGGTGGGTTGCGGATTCCGATCTCCGGCGGATGAAGGCCTAACGCCGATCGATTTCAGAGCTGCCGCCGCAGGCCCGTTTTCCGATTTCTACGCCGAAGCGCGCCGCCGCACTATGCCAGAGCCAAACCGCTTTTCTCACCTGCTCCTGCTGCCATTATCTCCTCTGTGTCATCACCGAGCCGAAAACGGAGATGGGAACCGCGGACAAATTGTGCTCTGCCACGGGTCAGCACGGTTCCTGAGTCTGTGACGTTAGAGCGAATTGACCGCGCTCTGGATACACTGGCGCTTGCTATTCACAAGGCTGGCAAAAAAGGACAAGCGTATCTCCCAATTTACGAGCGTCTTGAACGGGAAAAGAAGAAACTGATTGCAGAGACGGGCGCAATGCTGCGCGTCCAGGAACGGCTCAAACGATCTCAGGATCGAAAGGCAAAGCAATTTTCTTGAGCTCGTCGCGTCGCCATTGCAGTGATCCGCCCGAACCATACTCTACCCGCTCGATCGTATGGCCCATCAAGATTTTGCGAAGCTCACTGTCGAGGCCTGCCTCTTTCATACGATCCTCGAAACTGTGCCGGAGCGAGTAAATCTTGTGCTTCGGAGTCGGGAACAGTCTGTGGGTTTTGAAATACTTATTCAGGTTTGCTGAAAGTGCCTCTTCACGATTGCGGTAGCGCGGAAATCCCTGTGGACTTTTCTTAAAAACTTCCAAGGCGACACCTACCAAAGGCACATCTCGCACGGACCATTCGGTCTTGATTTCGCGCGGATCATCAGGGTCCTCCCGTGGGGTGATGCGAATGTAGGGAACCGGTGTGTCAAGGAAGATCACGGTCTCATCGAGATTGCATATCTCGCTTGGCCGCGCGCCTGTCTCGATCAGCGCCAGAACGCATCGGCGCGCTTGAGCATCCAGAGATGCTAATGCGCCTGGCCTCATGATCTGATGGGATATCCATTTGGGTTCGAATGACGGCCGTTTACGACGACGCTTGCCACGCTCCGAAAAGCGGAGGTCATCGAACGGGGTGCCTTTTTGTTCCTCGCCCAGATGAGCGAAATAGCGCCTGTAGAGGTCGCGCATGTTGCCGAGATCTCGATTGCCGGCCGACGCGGAATGTGTTGCGGGTCCGACGTCGGGCGACGGCGCAACACGCTTGAGCCAAAATCGGTAGAAGGCCAGTCCATCCTCGCGCGTGATTTCACCGATGGGCTTGTCGCCGACCAGGGCGATAAAATTGCTGACGGCCCTCTGCTTTACTTTCCTCCACATTCTGCGCTGCGAATGACTCTTACCCACAACTTCATGCGCCATGATCTCGTCGGCGTAGAGATCAAAAGCCTCCGAGATTTTGACCGGCGGCACTTGCACGCCGCCGAGGAGAGCGTCGGCCACGGCGGGAGCCGCTTGGACGCGCTCCAGCGCCTCGACGCGCTTTAAGATCGCATCGACATTGTGAAAGCCTGCCACTTGTCCGTTTGAAAGGTAAGAGACGCCCATGGCTTCAGCCCGGTGAACGGCGTCACGATACTGATCAAGTGCTGATCTTGTCTCGCCGCCGCAAAGAAGCACGGCCCACAGGGTCTTGTCCGCGTCTTCAAGCCTGTCGCGCATTGCACGTGCCAGGCGGCGCTCGTCCGTTCCCAAAGACTTGCGAATGAAGGTGCCTCGATCGTCGATGCCGGCCAGCTTGGCAGGCACTCGCCGATGGTAATAGAAAATCCCGTCGCGCTGGATGAGGTAACGATCCGGGTCCCTGGCGGGCTCTGGGAAGGCCTCTTTTCGCATGGGCCAATCTCGCGATGTATCTCATTTTGTATCGCAGACTGTATCGCACTACGGCAAGAATTCCAAGATCCCCCGTGAGAGGGGGATCTGTCGATATGACATTTCAATGAGTTAGGAGAGTCAGTTCACTAATTTAATGGTGCGGTCGAGAAGACTCGAACTTCCACGGGTTGCCCCACAGCGACCTCAACGCTGCGCGTCTACCAATTCCGCCACGACCGCACGTGGTAGGAGCCGGAACCAACCGGCCCGCGGCGTGTAGCAAATCGTTTCCGGTGAAACAAGTGCGCGGCCAGCAATAATCGGCCGGACATCGGCATAACTCTTCAAGGGGCCGAGCGTACCCGGAACTGGACGTTTGTACCGATTGCCGCCATATGAGTGGCGAGACAAGATATCATGACAGAACGCAGCCAGATCGCCACGTCGTTCCTGCCCTTGCCCGGCTCGGCGCCGGTCGAATGGCGCATCGAGCCAGGCCTCACCGCCTACCCCGATGCGCTCGCCGTGATGGAGGCGCGCGCCGAGGCCATCCGCAGCGGCACCGCCGTCGAGATGGTCTGGCTGGTCGAGCACCCGCCGCTCTACACCGCCGGCACCAGCGCTCGCAGCGAGGACCTGATCGAGCCGGACCGTTTCCCGGTCTTTGCCGCCGGGCGCGGCGGCGAATACACTTATCACGGGCCGGGCCAGCGCGTCGCCTATGTGATGCTCGACCTGAAGCGGCGACGCGAGGATGTCCGCGCCTTCGTCGCGGCACTCGAGCAATGGATCATCGGCACACTGGCCGCCTTCAACGTACGCGGCGAACGCCGCGAGGACCGTGTCGGCGTGTGGGTGGTGCGGCCGGACCGCCCCGCTTTGCCCGACGGCTCGGCGGCCGAGGACAAGATCGCCGCCATCGGCATCAGGCTGAGGCGCTGGGTGAGCTTTCACGGCATTGCCATCAATGTCGAGCCGGACCTCAGCCATTTCAGCGGCATCGTGCCGTGCGGCGTCCAGGATCACGGCGTCACCAGCCTTGTCGATCTCGGCCTTCCCGTGACCATGGCCGACCTCGACCTGGCGCTGAAATCCGCTTTCGAGGACGTATTCGGGCCCGCCGCGGTGTCGCCTGTCGAAGTGTCCCGCAGGGCCGGCTGAAGCACTCGTCGAACGCCTGCGCCAAGGTGCGAAGGCGGCCCTCGCTCATCAGCGTCGAGCCCCATCCTTGAGCTCAGTCCTCACATCGCACCGATCCAGATTGCCATGGAAATGAGGAACGTGCTCATGCACACCAGCGAGACGACATCTTGAACAAGATCGGTCATAACTCTCTCCTGTTGTTAGTATGTTCATATTTTGTTCTAATTTTGTTCGAATGTCAACGATCCCAATCCCGGCATCGCCGGAATTGGGCTCGGTCATTTTCGGCAGGGTTAAGAAAGGGTTGAGAGGGAGATGCCGACCGTTTTGGGCCGACAGCGCCCGCGGAAAGCGGCGGGACGGCGCACGCCAGCTCGCAGGCCGTCATCACCTCAATTGCAGCGCACCCTAAAGCGGCACGACCTTGCCATCGGCGAGCGTCACGCGGCGGTCCATGCGCGAGGCGAGCTCGTGATTGTGGGTGGCGATGAGTGCCGCCAGGCCCGATTGCCGGACCAGCGCTGCCAGCGCCTCGAACACATAGGAAGCGGTCACCGGGTCGAGATTGCCGGTCGGCTCGTCGGCCAAAAGCACCAGCGGCGCATTGGCGACGGCACGCGCAATGGCGACCCGCTGCTGCTCGCCGCCGGAGAGCTCGGAAGGCCGATGCTGCGCCCGCTTGCCGATCTGCATATAGTCGAGCAATTGCGCCGCCCGCTCGGCCGCCTCCTTGCGCGGCAGCCCTTTTATCAGCTGCGGCATCATGATGTTTTCCAACGCCGAGAATTCAGGCAGCAGGTGGTGGAACTGGTAGACGAAGCCGACATCGTTGCGACGGATCGCCGTGCGCTCGTCGTCGGAAAGCCGGCCGCAGGCGCGCCCCGCCAGGATCACGTCGCCGGCGTCCGGCCGCTCCAGCAGCCCGGCCGTATGGAGCAGCGTCGACTTGCCGGTGCCCGACGGCGCCACCAACGCCACCATCTCACCACGCTTCAGCGAAAAATCGGCGCCATTCAGGATGGTCAGCTTGCGCGGCCCCTGCACATAGTGCCGCTCGACGCTCTTCAGCTCGATAATGGCCTCGGCCATCATTCGTACCTCAGCGCTTCGACCGGATCGAGCCTGGCCGCGCGCCACGCCGGAAACAGGGTCGCCAGGAACGACAGCGCCAGCGCCATGAGAACGACCGAGATCGTCTCGCTGGCATCCATGCGGGCCGGCAGCTGGCTGAGGAAATAAAGCTCGGGATTGAACAGCCGCTCGTTGGCCAGCCAGGAGAAGAACTGGCGGATGCGCTCGACGTTCAGGCAGATCACGACGCCGAGCAGCACGCCGGCGATGGTGCCGACAACGCCGATCGCAGCGCCCGTCATCAGGAAGATGCGCAGGATCGCGCTGCGCGTCGCTCCCATGGTGCGCAGGATGGCGATGTCGTGGCCCTTGTCCTTCACCAGCATGATCAGCCCCGAAATGATGTTGAGGGCCGCCACCAGCACGATCAGCGTCAGGATCATGAACATGACGTTGCGCTCGACCTGCAGCGCGTCGAAGAACGTCTTGTTGCGTTGCCGCCAATCGACAAGGCTGATCGGCCGCTGCGCCGCCTCTTCGACCTTCGGCTTCAGCGCGTCGATATTGTCGGGATTGTCGGTGTAGATCTCGATCGTCTGCGCCCGGCCGTCCATGTTGAAATAAAGCTGCGCTTCCGAAAACGGCATGTAGACGATGGAGCTGTCATATTCCGACATGCCGACCTCGAAGATCGCGGTGACCGGATAGCCTTTCATGCGCGGCGTCGTGCCGAGCGGCGTGACGTCGCCCTCGGGCGAGATCAGCGTGATCGTGTCACCAAGCACAAGGCCGAGATTCTCGGCCATGCGGCTGCCGATGGCGACGCCCTCGCCGGTGTCGAAGCCGACGATCGAGCCCTCCTTGATGTTGTTGGCGACGATTGTGATCTTGCCGAGATCCTCGCCGCGTATGCCGCGCACCAGCGCGCCGGTGCCGCCGCCGACATTGCCTTGCGCCAGCACCTGTCCGTCGATCAGCGGGATGGCGTATTTGACGCCGGGCACGCCGTTGATGCGGCCGGCGAGCTGCGCATAGTCCTCCAGCGGCATGTCGAGCGGCTGCACGATCAGGTGCCCGTTGACGCCAAGGATGCGCGTCAGCAGTTCGGCGCGAAAGCCGTTCATGACCGCCATGACGACGATCAGCGTGGCAACGCCCAGCATGATGCCAAGGAAGGAGATCGAGGCGATCACCGAGATCACCGTCTCCTTGCGGCGCGAGCGCAGATAGCGCCACGCCACCATGCGCTCGAAGCCGGAAAAGGGTCCTGCCGCCGAAGGTTTGGCTGCTGCCGCTTTGTTCATGCGGCGGCACCGAAACGCTTTTTCACGTCGCCGATCGGCAGCGTCTCGCGCTCGCCGGTCCTGCGGTTCTTGATCTCGACGTCGCCGGCGGCGACGCCGCGCGGCCCGACGATCACCTGCCACGGGAGCCCGATCAGGTCGGCGGTAGCGAACTTGCCGCCCGGCCGCTGGTCGGTGTCGTCGTAGAGCACCTCCTTGCCGGCGGCGGCAAAGGCGGCATTCAGTTCGCCGCAGATGCGGTCGCATTCGGCATCGCCAGCCTTCATGTTGATCAGGCCGACATCGAACGGTGCCACCGCTTCCGGCCAGATGATGCCGTTATCGTCATGGCTGGCCTCGATGATCGCCGCGACAAGCCGGGACGGGCCGATGCCGTAGGAACCGCCAGAGACGAAATGATCCTTGCCGTCCGGCCCGGTCACCTTGGCGCCCATCGGCCTGGAATATTTGTCACCGAAATGGAAGATATGCCCAACCTCGATGCCGCGCGCCGAGACCCGGTCGCCGGTCGGCACCTTCTCCCATGCCACCTCGTCATGCATTTCGTCGGTGGCGGCATAGGGCGTTGTCCACGTCTTGACGATCTCGGCGATCTCGGCGTCATTCGAAAAGTCGGTATTCGCCCCCGGAACATCAAGCGAGAGATAGTCGCGATGGCAAAACACCTGGCTCTCGCCGGTGTCGGCCAGGATAATGAACTCATGGCTGAGGTCGCCGCCGATCGGCCCGGTGTCGGCGCGCATCGGGATAGCCTGCAGCCCCATGCGCGTAAACGTCCTGAGATAGGACACGAACATGCGATTATAGGCGGCCTTGGCGCCTTCATAATCGAGGTCGAACGAATAGGCGTCCTTCATCAGGAACTCGCGCGAACGCATGACGCCGAAGCGCGGGCGCACCTCGTCGCGAAACTTCCACTGGATGTGATAGAGGTTGAGCGGCAGGTCCTTGTAGGACTTGACGTAGGAGCGGAAGATCTCGGTGACCATCTCCTCGTTGGTCGGCCCGTAGAGCATATCGCGGTCTTGCCGGTCCTTGATGCGCAGCATCTCCTTGCCGTAATCTTCATAGCGGCCGCTTTCGCGCCACAGCTCGGCCGATTGGATCGTCGGCATCAGGATTTCGAGCGCGCCGGCGCGATTCTGCTCCTCGCGAATGATCCGGCAGACCTTGTCCAGCACCCGCTTGCCGAGCGGCAGCCAGGAAAAGCTGCCCTGCCCCTGCTGGCGGATCATGCCGGCGCGCAGCATCAGCCGATGCGAGACGATCTCGGCCTCGCGCGGATTTTCTTTGAGGATGGGCAGGAAATAGCGCGACAAACGCATGGACTGGTCCGTGAGAGAGGATGGCGGCGCCGGAATCGGCGCAGCGCTGGCTTGCTTGCCCCGGCTTCATAGCCATTTCATGGCGGAATGGAAACCCGGCCCGGGCCCTGCATAGACGCCGCAATTGCCGCACACGGCTTGCTGGGCGTTTCGCAAGCAACGCCTGCCGTACTATTGTGCACTGCAGCACGAGATTGCCTGTTTCCGGGCAAAATTCTTCGTGACATTTTCACCCGCCTTAGGCTAGTGTGCCCCCATAACCGAGAGGGTAGAGAAAAATCTGCTCTCCTACGCGGTCAAAGTCTTGGGAGGATGCGATCTAGGCGCGGTAACTCGCTGCCGCCGGACACCGGAAACAGATCGGACGCGTTTAAATTGCAAGGCCTCGCGCCTTGCATTTTTTTTGTGCAATCATTTGGTTAGCACGACAGATTACCAAACTACATGACGTTGCGTCAGCCCAAACCCGCCCCGGCCTTTACTTTGGGTTGACCTTGCTGGCTCAGCTTGATTTCAGGGCGTCGGCTAGGCTGGGATAGCCGGACACGGTAGGTAGCCGGCTAATGCGCTGGGCTCTGGTTGAAATCCGGCACGATGTGCGGGATGTCGTCGATGCCGAGGCCAAGCCCTCTCGTGATGCCGTAGAAGATACCCATGAGGACCAGCGTGGCGATTGTCGTGCGCAGCGCCGCGCGCAGCATGTGCGGTCCGCGCGGAGCGCTCGGAACCGTTCCAAGCGTCACGTCCCGGTCCTCGTCCTGCGTCCGCATGCTGAACGGCAGGACGGCGAACAACACCACCCACCATGTGGCGAAGAACAGGGCGACGAACGAAACCCAACTCATGCTTGCTCCAGTTCGACCAGCGTGCCGAAGAAATCCTTGGGGTGCAGAAACAATACCGGCTTGCCATGCGCGCCGGTCTTCGGATTGCCGTCGCCCAGCACGCGCGCGCCGCTGGCCTTGAGACGGTCGCGCGCCGCAACGATGTCGTCCACCTCATAGCAGACATGGTGCATGCCGCCGGATGGATTCTTCTCGAGGAATGCGGCGATCGGCGAGGCTTCGCCGAGCGGCTCCAGCAACTCGATCGTGGTGTTGCCGACATCGACGAACACCACCGTAACGCCATGCTCCGGCAGCGCTTGCGGCGCGGTCACGCGGGCGCCAAGCGTATCGCGATAGACCGCCGCAGCCGCAGCCAGATCCGGCACGGCAAGCGCAACATGGTTGAGGCGTCCGAGCATAGGTTTTCCTCAGGGCAGTAAGGCAATAGGGCAGTATGGGAGTAGGGAAAAATTACTTTCTCCCCCTACTGCCGTACTGCCCTACTCCCCTATTCCCTTACCTCGTGACGAACACCGTCACCAGCGGCTTCTTGCCCCAGGCTTCGTTGGCCGCGCCGCGCACCGCGCGCCGCACCGCCTCCTGGACCAGGTCGAGGTCTTTTCGGCGCTGGCGGGGGATGGAGTCCACGGCGCCGATTGCCGCATCGATCATCAGGTCTTCCAGGCTCTCGCCGCTGCCGTCGGCCTCGGCGACGCCGATGGCGACGAGATCGGGATCGCCGGCAAGCTCGTATTTGTCGTCGAGCACGACGTTGACGGCGACATGGCCGGCAAAGGACAGCTTGCGGCGGTCGCGAATGCCCATCGCCTGGTCGCTGCCGACCAGCCTTCCGTCTTTGTAGATGCGGCCGAACGGCACCTGGTCGATGATGGCCGCGGCACCCGGATACAGCCGGAGCATGTCGCCGTCGCGCACCTGCGCCACCTGGCCGATGCCGGACGTCGACATCAGCGAGCCCTGCGCCACTAGGTGCGCCGCCTCGCCATGCACGGGAACGCCGATCTGCGGCCGCACCCATTCATACATCTTGCGCAATTCGCTGCGGCGTGGATGGCCGGAGACATGCACCAGCGCGTCGCCGTCCTCGATGATCTTGATGCCGAGATCGATCAGGCGGTTCTTGATTTCGAGGATCGCCTTCTCGTTGCCGGGAATGGTGCGCGAGGAAAACACCACCGTGTCGCCGGCCGTCAGCGCCACCGATTTCATTTCGTCGCGCGACAGCTTGGCGAGTGCGGCAAGCGGCTCGCCCTGGCTGCCGGTGCAGATGATGACGAGGTTTTCGCGCGGGATGAAGCCGTAATCCTCCTCGGCGATGAATTCCGGCAACCCGTCCATATAGCCGAGTTCATCAGCCACATCGATGACGCGCTTCATCGAGCGGCCAAGCACCAGGCACTGGCGGCCGGCATCGCGCGCCGCCTTGGCGATGGAGACGATACGCCCGACATTGGAGGAGAAGCTGGTGACGGCGACCCGCCCCTTGGCGTTCTGGATGACGCTCTTGAGGCCCTCGCCCACCGCCACTTCGGACGGCGATTCCCCTTCCCGCATCGCATTGGTGGAATCGCAGATCAGCGCCAGCACGCCCTTGTCGCCATAGGCGCGGAAGCGCGCCTCGTCGGTCATCGGCCCGACCGTCGGCGCCGGATCGATCTTCCAGTCGCCGGTATGGATGACGACGCCGGCCGGCGTGGTGATCGCCAGCGACATCGGTTCGGGAATGGAGTGCGCGACAGGAATGGCTTCGATCTCGAACGGGCCGACGGTGAATTTCTCGCCGGCCCGGTAGATCGTCACCGGGATCTTCGGCGCCCCTTGCTCGCCCTGCCGCTTGGCTTCCAGCAGGCCGGCGCTGAACGGCGTCATCCACACCGGCGCCTTGAGCTTCGGCCAGATGTCGTGCAGCGCCCCGTAATGGTCCTCATGCGCATGGGTGATGACGATGCCGCGCAGATTGGCGACATTCTCCTCGATGAAGCGGGTGTCGGGCAGTACCAGGTCGACGCCGGGCAGGGTTGCATCGGGAAAAGTGACGCCAACGTCGACGACGATCCATTCGCGCGCATTGGCCGGCCCATAGCCGTAGAGGGCGAAGTTCATGCCGATCTCGCCGACACCGCCGAGCGGCACGAAGACAAGTTCGGCGTTTTCCGCTGTCGCCATGGTCTTTCCTTCCTTGCCGGTCAAAATTGTGGGCCGGTCAAACTCAAGCTGGTCAAATGCTGGCCAGTCAAACGTATTGGCCGGTCAACCGCCAGCCGAGGCAACCGCGCCGAAATGCACGTCGCCGGCAGCGATCGTCAGAACCGAACCTTGATCGTCGCGGATCACGAAACGGCAGTCGTCGTCAATGGTTTCGAAGGTGCCGCGCACCACATTACCGTCAATTCTGACAGCAACCTGCCCGCCAAGCCCCGCCGCACGCGCCAGCCAGCGCCGCCTGACGGCGGCAAGCCCGCGCCCTTCGTTCCACAGCCGCGCATTCTCGCTCCACGCATCCGACAGCGCCAGAAACAGCGTCTCGGCATCGCAAGCAGACCCCAGCGCGTTGAGCGACGTCGCTGGATAGGGCAAATCCTCAGGGTATGCCACCACATTGACGCCGATGCCGACAGCCACCGCCGAACGGTCGCCATCCAGCATCGCCGATTCCAGCAGGATGCCGGCGAGCTTGGCGCCCGAGGCAAGCACATCGTTCGGCCATTTCAGTTCGAAACGGTTCTTGCCCTGGCTCGCACCATCGATGCCGATCGCGATCCTGCCCTTCGGCACGACGGCGTCGAGCGCGTCGGCCAGCGCCAGTCCGGCAACGAAGCCGAGCGTCGCGGCAAGCCGAAGCTCGGTGCTGGTGATCACCAGCAGCGTCGCGGCCAGATTGCCCTCAGGCGTCGCCCAGGCGCGGCCGCGGCGGCCACGTCCGGCTTCCTGCTTTTTTGAGACGACCCAGAGTTTGCCCGGATCGCCAGCCCGCGCGTGCTCCAGCGCCAGCGCATTGGTGGAGCCGACCGAATCGTGCGCCTCGAGCCGGAACCCTTCCGAAGCCGCGGTTGGAGCCAGCCTGAACGTCATTCCGTTAGAAGAAGGTCTTGGCCGCGGCTGCCGCGTAGGTTCCGATCGGGCCACCGATCAGCACGTAGAACAGCACGAAGGCGCCGCAGACGCCGAGCACGACGCGCAGTTCGGTCGCCATCGGCACGAAGCCGCCGACCGGTTCGTCGAACCACATGATCTTGATGATGCGCAGGTAATAGTAGGCGCCCACCACAGAGGCCAGCACGCCGATGATCGCCAGCGCGTAGAGGTTGGCGTTGATGGCGGCGAGGAACACGTACCATTTCCCCCAGAAGCCGGCGAGCGGCGGGATGCCGGCCAGCGAGAACATCAGGATGGTGAGGATCGTCGCCATGATCGGATTGGTCGCCGACAGGCCGGCGAGATCGCTGATCTGCTCGACATTGCCCTCCTTGCGCCGCATGGCGAGGATGAAGGCGAAGGTGCCAAGCGTCATCACCAGGTAGATCAGCATGTAGATGGCGACGCCGCGCACGCCGTCCTGGCTGTTGGCTGCAAGGCCGACCAGCGCATAACCCATATGACCGATGGAGGAATAGGCCATCAGCCGTTTGATGTTGGTCTGGCCGATGGCCGCAAAGGCACCGAGCGCCATCGAAGCGATCGAGATGAAGACGATGATTTGCTGCCAGTCGGCGGCGATCGGCTTGAAGGCGCCCATGGTGACGCGCACCATCAGCGCCATCGCCGCCATTTTGGGTGCCGCCGCCAGAAAAGCCGTCACCGGCGTCGGCGCGCCTTCATAGACGTCGGGCGTCCACATATGGAACGGCACCGCCGAGATCTTGAAGGCAAGGCCGGCCAGCACGAAAACCAGGCCGAAGACGAGGCCAAGCTGGCGCTCGCCGCCGCTCAGCGCCGCGGCGATCTCCTGGAAGCCGGTATTGCCGGTGTAGCCGTAGACCAGCGAGATGCCATAAAGCAGCATGCCCGACGACAGCGCGCCGAGGACGAAATACTTCAGCCCGGCCTCGGTCGAGCGCAGATTGTCGCGGTTGATCGCCGCCAGCACGTAGATCGCCAGCGATTGCAGCTCGAGGCCGAGATAGAGCCCGATCATGCCATTGGCCGAGATCATCAGCATCATGCCGAGCGTGCAGAGCAGGATCAGCACCGGATATTCGAACTTGTCGAAACGCTCCGCCTGGGCAAAGCGGACCGACATGACCAGCGTCACCGCCGAGCCGATCAGCGCCAGCACCTTCATGAAGCGGGCGAATGGATCCTGGATGAAGGCTTCGCCATAGGCGTTGCCCTGCCCCGGCGAAAAGATCAGCCAGGCGCCGGCGATCACCAGCACGGCGACCGCAAGGCCGCTCACCGTGACGGTGGTGTTGGCGCGCGAATAGGCGCCGAGCATCAACAGCGCCAAGGCGCCGATGGTGAGGATCAGCTCTGGCGTCGAGAGCGACAGGCTGGAGAGAAGGTCCGGCGTCATGGTTCGCAAAACCCCCAGTCAGTTCGCCGCCGCGGTCTGCGCGGCGCCGATGGATGCGGTGACATTGGTGACGAGCGCCTTGACCGATTCGGCCGTCGCGTCGAAGATCGGCGCCGGATAGACGCCGAAGAAGATGACCAGCGCGACCAGCGGATAGATGATCACCTTCTCGCGCGTCGACAGGTCGAGCAGGCCTTTCAGGCTTTCCTTGGTCAGCGCGCCGAAGATCACCTTGCGGTAGAGCCAGAGGGCATAGGCCGCCGACAGGATGACGCCGGTCGCGGCGAAGAACGCCACCCAGGTGTTGACCCGGAACACGCCGAGCATGGTCAGGAACTCGCCGACGAAACCGCTGGTGCCGGGCAGGCCGACATTGGCCATGGTGAAGATCATGAACACGGTTGCATATTTCGGCATGTTGTTGACCAACCCGCCATAGGCGTCGATGTCACGCGTGTGCATGCGGTCGTAGACGACGCCGACGCAGAGGAACAGCGCGCCCGAGACCAGGCCGTGCGAAAGCATCTGGAAGATCGAACCCTGGACCCCTTCCTGGTTCATCGCGAAGATGCCCATGGTAACGAAGCCCATGTGAGCGACCGACGAATAGGCGATCAGCTTCTTCATGTCCTCCTGCATCAGGGCCACTAGCGAGGTGTAGATGATGGCGACGACGGAGAGCGTGAAGATCAGCGGCGCGAACATTTCGGAGGCGATCGGAAACATCGGCAGCGAAAAACGCAGGAAGCCGTACCCGCCCATCTTGAGCAGGATGGCGGCCAGGATCACCGAGCCGGCCGTCGGCGCCTCGACATGGGCGTCCGGCAACCAGGTGTGCACCGGCCACATCGGCATCTTCACCGCGAAGGACGCGAAGAAGGCGAGCCATAGCCAGGTCTGCATATTGGCCGGGAAATTGTGCGTCAGAAGCGTCGGGATATCGGTGGTGCCGGACTGGAAGAACATCGCCATGATGGCGAGCAGCATCAGCACCGAGCCGGCCAGCGTATAGAGGAAGAACTTGAACGAGGCATAGACGCGCCGCTTGCCGCCCCACACGCCGATGATGATGAACATCGGGATCAGGCCGGCCTCGAAGAAGACGTAGAACAAGACGATGTCGAGCGCGCAGAACACGCCAATCATCAGCGTCTCCAGCAACAGGAAGGCGATCATGTAGGCTTTGACGCGCTTCTCGATCGCTTCCCATGAAGCCAGGATGCAGAGCGGCATCAGGAAGGTGGTCAGGATGACGAACAGCATGGAGATGCCGTCTACGCCCATATGATAGGAGATGCCGGAATCCAGCCAGGCAAACTTCTCGACGAACTGGAAGCCGGGCTGCGAATTGTCGAAGCCGGTCCAGATAAACAGCGAAATCACAAACGTGAACGCAGTCGTGAACAGTGCGATGGCGCGGATGTTGCGGCGCGCGTTCTCGCTGTCGTCGCGCACGAAAAGGATGAGCAGCACACCAACCAGCGGCAGGAAGGTGACCAGCGATAGGATCGGCCAGGCGGTCATCAGAGCATCATCCAGGTGACGAGTGCGGCAACGCCGATCAGCATGGCGAAGGCATAGTGGTAGAGATAGCCGGTCTGCAGCTTGACGACCCGGTTGGTGACGTCGACGACACGCGCCGAAATGCCGTCCGGCCCGAGCCCGTCGATGACAGTGCCGTCGCCGGTCTTCCACAGGAAGCTGCCGAGGCGCTTTGCCGGCCGCACGAACAGGAAGTCGTAGAGCTCGTCGAAATACCATTTGTTGAGCAGGAAGGCGTAGAGGAGGCGATGGTTGGCGGCGACGCTCCGAGGCATTTCCGGCGCGCGAATATAGAACTGCCAGGCAATCGCAAAGCCGATCAGCATGGCGATGAACGGCGACAACTCGACCCACAACGGCACTTCGTGGATTTCGTGCAGGATGTGGTTGTCCGGCAGCGTGAACAGCGACGCCTTCCAGAATTCGGCATAGCCCTCGCCGATGAAGGCACCGTGGAAGATCACGCCGGCGAACAGCGCGCCCGCCGCCAGGATGAACAGCGGCACCAGCATGACCGGCGGCGATTCATGGACATGGTGCATGACCTCGTGGCTGGCCCGCGGCTCGCCGTGGAAGGTCATGAAGATCAGCCGCCAAGAGTAGAAGGAGGTGAAGCAGGCGGCAATGACCAGCAATATAAAGGCAAACGCGGCGACCGCGTTGTGGCCGGCGAAGGCCGCTTCGATGATGGCGTCCTTGGAAAAGAAGCCAGCCGTGCCGATGATCGTGACCGGGATGCCGACACCGGTCAGCGCCAGCGTGCCGATCACCATCATCCAGTAGGTCGTCGGGATGAGCGTCCTCAGGCCGCCCATCTTGCGCATGTCCTGCTCGTCGGAGACGGCGTGGATGACCGAGCCCGAGCCGAGGAACAGCAGCGCCTTGAAGAAGGCGTGGGTGAACAGATGGAAAATCGCCGCCCCATAGGCGCCGACGCCGAGTGCCACGAACATGTAGCCGAGCTGCGAACAAGTCGAATAGGCGATGACGCGCTTGATGTCGTTCTGGACGAGACCGACTGTCGCTGCGAAGAAGGCGGTGAAGGCGCCGATGAAAGTGACCACCGTCAGTGCCGAATGCGACAGCTCGAACAGCGGCGACAGCCGCGCCAGCATGAACACCCCTGCCGTGACCATGGTGGCGGCATGGATCAGTGCCGAGACCGGCGTCGGGCCTTCCATGGCATCCGGCAGCCAGGTGTGCAGCGGCACCTGCGCCGACTTGCCCATGGCGCCCATGAACAGGAGCAGGCAGACGACCGTCATCGCAGCCTGCTTATCGAGTGCATAGCCGAGGAAGGCCAGCACGGCCGCACCTTGCGGCGCACCTTCCGCCGGAATGAACGTCGCCGCATTGGCGAAGATGGTTCCGAGATTGACCGAGCCGAACAGCACGAACACGCCGAATATGCCGAGCGCAAAGCCGAAGTCGCCGACGCGATTGACGATGAACGCCTTGATCGCAGCCGCATTGGCCGACGGCTTCTTGTACCAGAAGCCGATCAGCAGATACGAGGCAAGGCCGACGCCTTCCCAGCCGAAGAACATCTGCACGAGGTTGTCGGCCGTCACCAGCATCAGCATGGCGAAGGTAAACAGCGACAGGTAAGCGAAGAAGCGCGGCCGGTTCGGGTCGTGATGCATGTAGCCGATCGAATAGATATGGACCAGCGCCGACACCGTATTGACGACGACCAGCATCACCACCGTCAGTGTATCGATCCGTAGCGCCCACGACGCTTCGAGGCCTCCCGACTGGATCCAGCGCATTACCGGCACGGTGAACACCTCGCCGCCGCCGAAGCCGACGGAGAACAAGGCGACCCACGACAGCACAGCCGCGATCACCAGGAAGCCGGATGTGATGTATTCGGAAGCCTTGGCGCCGAGCGAGGCGCCGAACAGGCCGACGATCAGAAAGCCGAGCAGCGGAAGGAAGACGATGGCCTGATACATGGTGGTTCCGTCAACCCTTCATCATGTTCACGTCTTCGACCGCGATCGAGCCGCGGTTGCGGAAGAAGACGACGAGAATGGCAAGGCCGATCGCCGCTTCGGCCGCCGCGACCGTCAGCACGAATAGTGCGAACACCTGGCCGACGAGATCGCCCAGCGCCGCCGAGAAGGCGACGAAATTGATGTTGACCGCAAGCAGGATCAGCTCGATCGACATCAGGATGACGATGACGTTCCTGCGGTTCAGGAAGATGCCGAACACGCCGAGCGTGAACAGGATCGCCGATACGGTCAGGTAGTGCGCGATGCCGACGACCATCTCAGACTCCTTCGCCCGTCTTGACCTTGCGGATTTCCACTCCGGTTGCCGCCGTGCGGCCAACCTGGGCGGCTATCGACTGCCGCTTGACGCCCGGCTTGTGGCGCAGCGTCAGCACGATGGCGCCGATCATGGCGACCAGCAGCACCAGCCCCGCCACCTGGAAGTAATAGAGGTAATCCGTATAGAGGATGTCGCCGAGCGCTGCCGTGTTCGAGCGCGCGGCCAGGTCCGGAATGGGTTTCGCGACCGTCGCCGCCAGCTTCGGCGCGAATGTATAGCCGCCGAGCACGACGATCAGCTCCGCCGCCAGGATCAGCCCGACCAGCGCGCCGATCGGCGCATATTGCAGGGCGCCTTCCTTCATTTCGGCGAAGTCGACGTCGAGCATCATGACGACGAACAGAAACAGCACCAGCACCGCGCCGACATAGACGACGAGCAGGATCATCGCCAGGAACTCGGCGCCGGTCAGCATGAACAGGCCGGCGGCGTTGAAGAAGGTCAGGATCAGGAACAGCACCGAGTGCACGGGATTGCGCGCCGATATGACCATGAACGCCGATGCCACCGCGACAAAGGCGAAGAGGTAGAAAAAGGCCGCCTCTAGTCCACTCAGCATGGGTTCCCCCGGGTTTCCTGTCAGAACAGGACGCTCGTCCTGTTTTTTGCCACCGCCTCCGGCTGGCAAGTTGCGTGTTCCTTAAACGAGGGCCCTCGCCCCGTCCATGCGTCAAATATCAGCGGTAAGGCGCATCCAGCGAGATGTTGCGCGCCAGCTCACGCTCCCAGCGGTCGCCATTGGCCAGAAGCCGATCCTTGTCGTAATAAAGCTCCTCGCGCGTCTCCGTCGCGAATTCGAAATTCGGGCCCTCGACGATGGCGTCGACCGGGCAGGCTTCCTGGCAGAAGCCGCAGTAAATGCATTTCACCATGTCGATGTCGTAGCGCACGGTGCGCCGCGTGCCGTCATTGCGGCGCGGGCCGGCTTCGATGGTGATGGCCTGCGCCGGGCAGATCGCCTCGCACAATTTGCAGGCGATGCAGCGTTCCTCGCCGTTCGGATAACGGCGCAGCGCATGTTCGCCGCGGAAGCGCGGGCTGACCGGCCCCTTCTCATGCGGATAGTTGATCGTCTCCTTCGGCGCGAAGAACTGGCGCATCGACAGGAAGAAAGCGCTGACGAAATCCTGCAAAAGCAGCGACTTGGCGGCCTGGGAAAGAGCGGACATCAGGCAAACCCCGTGATCTTGAGGAAAGCGGCGGTGGCGACCACCATGAACAGCGAGATCGGCAGGAAGACCTTCCAGCCGAGCCGCATCAGCTGATCGTAGCGGTAGCGCGGCACGAACGCCTTCACCATCGAGAACATGAAGAACACCAGGCAGACCTTGAGCACGAACCAGATCAGCCCCGGCACCCAGGTGAACGGCGCGAAGTTGAAGGGCGGCAGCCAGCCGCCAAGGAACAGGATGGTGGCCAGCGCGCACATCAGGACGACGGCGACATATTCGCCGAGGAAAAACAACAGGAACGGCGTCGAGGAATATTCGACCATGTGGCCGGCGACGAGTTCCGATTCGGCTTCCACGAGATCGAACGGCGGACGGTTGGTCTCGGCCAGCGCCGAGATGAAGAAGACGATGAACATCGGGAACAGCGACAGCCAATGCCAGTCGAGGAAGGTGTTGGGCAGGCCGAGCCGCGTGCCCAGCCCGTCCTGCTGCGACAAGACGATGTCGGACAGGTTGAGCGAGCCGACGCAAAGCAGCACGGTGACGATGACGAAGCCGATCGAGACCTCGTAGGACACCATCTGCGCCGCCGAGCGCAGCGCGCCGAGGAACGGGTATTTCGAATTGGACGCCCAGCCGCCCATGATCACGCCATAGACCTCGAGCGAGGAGATGGCGAAGACATAGAGGATGCCGACATTGACGTTGGCGATAGCCCAGCCTTCATTGACCGGGATAACCGCCCATGCCGAGATCGCAAGCACCGCCGACACCAAGGGCGCCAGCAGGAAAACGCCCTTGTTGGCGCCCGACGGAATGACCGGCTCCTTGAAGACGAACTTTAGCAGATCGGCGAATGCCTGCAGCGTGCCCCACGGGCCGACGACGTTCGGTCCGCGGCGCAATTGCACCGCCGCCCAGATCTTGCGGTCGGCGTAAAGCACGTAGGCGACGAAGATCAACAGAACGACAATCAACACGACGGACTTCAAAAGGATCAGCAGCGCCGGCAGCACGTAGAAGGAAAAGAAGGTGTCCATGTCTACTCCGCCGCCTGCCTGAAGCCGTTCTTCGCCAAAGCCGAGCACTCGGCCATCACCGCGGAAGCCCGCGCGATCGGGTTGGTCAGGTAGAAATCCTTGACCGGCGAGGTGAAGGTGCCCTTGTTCAGCCGTCCGCCGAGCTTGGCCACCCTGGCGATGTCGGCCGGATCGCCGGCCACGACATGGTCGATCCGGGCGAGATGCGGGTATTCCGCATAGAGCTTAGCGCGCAGCTGCGGCAACGAATCGAACGGCAGCTTCTTGCCCAGCACATCCGACAGTGCCCGAAGGATCGCCCAGTCCTCGCGCGCTTCGCCGGGCGCAAAGCCGGCCCGGTTGGTCTGCTGCACGCGACCTTCGGTGTTGACGAAGGTGCCCGACTTCTCGGTATAGGCGGCGCCCGGCAGGATGACGTTGGCGCGATGCGCGCCCTTGTCGCCATGCGTGCCGATATAGACGACGAAAGCGCCGCCGGTCTTCGCCATATCGATTTCGTCGGCGCCGAGCAGGAACAGCACATCGGTCTCGCCCAGCATGCCGGCGACGTTCCTGCCGCCCTCGCCCGGCACGAAGCCGACATCGAGGCCGCCGACGCGTGCCGCGGCGGTGTGCAGCACGGCAAAGCCGTTCCAGTCGGCCCTTGCGGCATTGACGGCGACGGCGAGCTTCGCCGCCTGGCCAAGCACGGCCGCGCCGTCCGGACGCGCCAGCGCACCCTGTCCGACGATGATCAGCGGATGCGTCGCCTTCTTCAGCAGCTGGAAGAACTTGCCGTTGCCGTCGGCCAGATCCTTCAGCGATTCCGGCCCGGCGCCGAGTTGCTCGTAGTCATAGCGCGTATCGCCGACATCGCCGATGACGCCGACCGGCAGATTGCCGGCCCGCCAGCGCTTGCGGATGCGGGCGTTGAGCAAGGACGCCTCGAAGCGCGGATTGGCGCCGATGATCAGCACCGCATCGGCCTGTTCGATGCCTTCGATGGTCGGGTTGAAGACATAGCTCGCCCGGCCGAGCGACGGATCGATTGCGGCACCGTCCTGGCGGCAGTCGGTGTTCTTCGAGCCGAGCGAAGCCATCAGAAGCTTAAGCGCGTAGATCTCCTCGACGGCGGCAAGATCGCCGGCAATGGCACCGATCTTTTCGGGTGCCGCATTCGACACCGCTTCCTTGATCGCGGAAAAAGCCTCGGCCCAGCTTGCCGGGGCCAGTCTGCCGTCCTTGCGCACATAGGGGCGGTCGAGGCGCTGCGTGCGCAAGCCGTCCCAGATGAAGCGGGTCTTGTCGGAAATCCATTCCTCGTTCACCGCCTCGTTGGTACGCGGCAGTATGCGCATCACTTCGCGGCCCCGGCTATCGACGCGGATCGCGGAGCCGACGGCGTCCATCACGTCGATGGATTCTGTCTTGGTCAGTTCCCACGGCCGTGCCTGGAAGGCGTAGGGTTTGGAGGTCAGCGCACCGACCGGGCAAAGGTCGATGACATTGCCCTGCAGTTCCGACGTCATCGCGCTTTCGAGATAGGTGGTGATCTCGGCATCCTCGCCGCGGCCGATCAGGCCGAGCTCGGATATGCCCGCAATCTCGGTGGTAAAGCGGACGCAGCGCGTGCAATGGATGCAGCGGTTCATGATCGTCTTGACCAGCGGCCCGATATACTTGTCTTCGACCGCCCGCTTGTTCTCGTGGTAGCGCGAGGAATCGACACCGAACGCCATTGCCTGGTCCTGCAGGTCGCACTCGCCGCCCTGGTCGCAGATCGGGCAATCCAGCGGATGGTTGATCAGAAGGAATTCCATCACGCCTTCGCGCGCCTTCTTGACCATCGGCGTGTTGGTGAAGATTTCCGGCGGCTCGCCGTTCGGGCCGGGGCGCAGGTCGCGCACGCCCATGGCGCAGGACGCCTGTGGCTTGGGCGGGCCGCCTTTCACCTCGATCAGGCACATGCGGCAATTGCCGGCGATCGACAACCGCTCATGGAAGCAGAAGCGCGGCACTTCCGCGCCGGCGTCCTCGGCCGCCTGCAGCAGCGTGTAGTGGTCGGGTACAGTGATCTCTTTCCCGTCGACCTTGAGCTTTGCCATTTCGCCTCAAACCCCTGCGGACGTTCCGCAATCTTTCCTTCCGGGCGCAGCCGACACCGCGCACGATATTGAATTCACTTTTTGGCCCCGGCCAATGCGGCCGCCTGACCGATCCAGCCGTCGCGGCCGATGCGGCCCTTCAACGACAGGTAATCTTCGACCCAGGCGATCTCTTGCGGCGTCCACGCGGCGATCTGGGCGTATGTCCAGATGCCAAGGCCGTTCAGCACCTTTTCCAGTTTCGGCCCGATGCCCGATATCACCTTGAGGTCGGCGGGCTCGGCTGGCCGGTCCATCGGCTTGGGCTGCTTGAAATCCTCCGGCATCAGCCCGGCCGACGCGTCCGCTGCAACGGTGCTGGCATTCGCCAGGCTCCGCGCCGCACCGCTCGTCGCAATGTCGGTCACGTCATTGGCGAAGGACTGGGCCTCGGCAATCAGGGTTTTGGTCGCTGCGCGCGCCTTTATCGATGAGCTTTTGCCGGTCGCAGAAGCGCGTTCCGTCCGCGCCTCGAAATCCTCGGCGACCGGCTGCCAAAGCCGCTGCGAGGTCTCGGCCGCGCCTGAAAGCACGCCCATCCAGATACCAAAGGCGTGGTTGGCAAGGCCGATACCGAGTGCCGTCATCGCCGCCGCACCCGCGACAGGATGCGCCAGGAGATTGACGGCATTGGCCATCTCCTTCGGCATCATCCTGGTCAGATCCTGGTTCATCTTCAACAACGGGTCCATATCGGACGTAAAATCGTCGGGTCTCGAAAACAGCGACATAGGTGGTCTCCTGGTCGTTTCCGTCTGCCCCGCGCTCGTTTCCTCGTTTCGGACATTCGTCCGCATTTCGAATTCTTCTATTCCGCCGCCGCCAGCACCGGTTCGGCGCGGTGTGCGTTGCGCGAAAACTCGTCGATGCGGCGCTCCACCTCGCCGCGGAAATGCCGCATCAGGCCCTGGATCGGCCATGCCGCGGCATCGCCCAGCGCACAGATCGTGTGGCCCTCGACCTGCTTGGTCACATCGAGCAGCATGTCGATCTCGCGCTTCTGCGCCTCGCCGCGCACCAGCCGTTCCATTACCCGCCACATCCAGCCGGTGCCCTCACGGCAGGGCGTGCACTGGCCGCAGCTCTCGTGCTTGTAGAAATAGGACAGCCGCGCGATCGCTTTCACGATATCGGTGGATTTGTCCATGACGATGACAGCTGCCGTGCCGAGGCCCGATTTCAGGTCGCGCAGCGCATCGAAATCCATCGGCGCGTCGATGATCTGCTCGGCCGGCACCAGCGGCACCGAGGCGCCGCCGGGAATGACCGCCAGCAGATTGTCCCAGCCGCCGCGAATGCCGCCGCAATGCGTCTCGATCAGTTCGCGGAACGGGATCGACATCGCCTCTTCGACGGTGCACGGATTGTTGACGTGGCCGGAGATGCAGAACAGCTTGGTGCCGACATTGTTGGGGCGGCCGAACGACGAGAACCAGGCGGCACCGCGGCGCAGGATGGTCGGCGCGACAGCGATAGACTCGACATTGTTGACCGTCGTCGGGCAGCCATAGAGGCCGACATTGGCCGGAAATGGCGGCTTCAGCCGCGGCTGGCCCTTCTTGCCCTCGAGGCTTTCGAGCAGCGCCGTTTCCTCGCCGCAGATATAGGCGCCGGCGCCGTGGTGCATGTAGATGTCGAAATCATAGCCGGACGTGTTGTTCTTGCCGATCAGCTTGGCCGCATAGGCCTCGTCGATGGCGCGTTGCAGTGCCTCGCGCTCGCGGATGAACTCGCCGCGCACATAGATGTAGGCGGCGACCGCGCCCATGGCGAAGCCGGCAAGCAGGCAGCCTTCGACCAGCGTGTGCGGGTCGTGGCGCAGTATGTCGCGGTCCTTGCAGGTGCCGGGCTCGGATTCGTCGGCATTGACGACGAGATAACTCGGCCGGCCGTCGCTTTGCTTGGGCATGAACGACCATTTCAGCCCGGTCGGGAAACCGGCACCGCCGCGGCCGCGCAGGCCACTCGCCTTCATCTCGTTGACGATCCACTCGCGCCCCTTGGCAACGATGCCGGGCGTGTTGTCCCAGGCGCCGCGCGCCATGGCGCCGGCCAGCGACTTGTCGAAGCGGCCGTAGATGTTGTTGAAGATGCGGTCTCTGTCCTGAAGCATTGCTCGTTCCTCAGACCGGCTTCTTGCCGGTCGGCCGGCTCCTGTTTCCGGGCGACGGCTTGGTCGGCTTGGCGGCAGCCTTCGCCGGTTTGACCTTGGCCTCCGGCGCCTTGAAAGCAGACGCCGGCTCGGCCTTGTTCTTGGGGCTCTTGCGCTGTTTCGAGACGTCCTCGACCTGTGGCTCGGCCTTGTTGGCATTGGCAGCCGAATGCAGCGGCGCGGCAACGCTCGCCGCCTTCTCGGCCGCGGGCGCGACTTTTGTCGCCGACGGCGATTTCAGCGCCGGGCTGGTCTCGACCGCGTCGGTCTTCGGCTTGCTGGTATTCGAGGGCGCAACCGGCGCCGGCGCGGCAGAAGCGGCTGGCTGAACTGGTGCTGCCGCGGCAGCCGCCGGCGCCACTTCCTTGGCGGCCTTGGTCGCGGCCCTGGTTTCCCTGTCGCGGGTCGCCTTGAGGATCGCCTTTTCGCTCTTGAGAGTCGTCAGGCCGCTGGCCGGCTCTGAGGTGACGCGGCCGTTTTGCGGCCCTGGCATCACCGAAGCACCCTTGCCGGCGTCATAGAGGTCGATGATCTCGGCAAGCCGCTCCGGCGTCAAATCCTCGTAGGTGTCCTTGAATATCATCACCATCGGTGCGTTGACGCAGGCGCCGAGGCACTCGACCTCCTCCCACGACAGCGTGCCCTTGTCATTGGTGTGAAACTGGTCGTGATGGATCTTCGAGCGGCACACATCCATCAGCGCTTCCGAGCCGCGCAGCATGCAGGGCGTGGTGCCGCAGACCTGGATATGGGCGCGGGTGCCGACCGGATTGAGCTGGTACTGCGTATAGAAGGTCGCGACTTCCAGCCCACGGATATAGGGCATGCCGAGCATGTCGGAGATCGTCTCGATCGCCGCCTTGGTGACCCAGCCTTCCTGCTCCTGCGCCAGCATCAGCAAGGGGATGATCGCGGATTGCTCGCGCCCCTTCGGATATTTCTTGATCCACTGCTTCGCCGCTGCCGCATTCGCCCGGTTGAAGGCGAAGGAGGCTGGCTGGAGGCTGGCTTCTGCGAGACGGCGGACTGACATTTAGCGATCGACCTCACCAAACACGATGTCGAGGGAGCCGAGAACGGCGGTGACGTCGGCCAGCATGTGGCCGCGGCACAAAAAGTCCATGGCTTGCAGATGCGCGAAGCCGGGCGCGCGCAACTTGCAGCGATAGGGCTTGTTGGTGCCGTCGGAGACGAGATAGACGCCGAACTCGCCCTTCGGCGCCTCGACTGCCGCATAGACCTCGCCGGCCGGCACGCGGTAGCCTTCGGTGTAGAGCTTGAAGTGATGGATCAGTGCTTCCATCGAGCGCTTCATCGCCGCGCGCTTCGGCGGCACCACCTTGCCGTCGAGGTTCGACACCGGTCCGCTGCCCTCCTTGCCGAGCAGCAGGTCGACGCACTGGCGCATGATTTTCGCCGACTGCCGCATCTCTTCCATGCGCACCAGATAACGGTCGAAGCAGTCACCGTTCTTGCCGATCGGAATGTCGAAGTCCAGCTCGGCATAGCATTCGTAAGGCTGCGATTTGCGCAGGTCCCACGGCGCACCCGAGCCGCGCACCATGACGCCGGAAAAGCCCCAGGCCCAGGCGTCCGCCAGGGAGACGGTGGCAATGTCGACATTGCGCTGCTTGAAGATACGGTTGCCGGTCAAAAGCGCGTCGAGATCGTCGACCGACTTCAGGAACGGGTCGATCCAATTGCCGATGTCCTCGATCAGCTTCTGCGGCAGGTCCTGATGGACACCGCCCGGCCGGAAATAGGCAGCGTGCATGCGCGAGCCCGAGGCGCGCTCGTAAAACACCATCAGCTTTTCACGTTCGACGAAACCCCACAGCGGCGGCGTCAGCGCGCCGACATCCATCGCCTGCGTCGTCACATTGAGAATGTGCGACATGATGCGTCCGATCTCAGAGTAGAGAACCCGAATAAGCTGTCCGCGCTTCGGCACCTCGATACCGAGCAGCCGCTCGGCCGCAAGCGCGAAGGCATGCTCCTGGTTCATCGGCGCGCAATAGTCGAGCCGGTCGAGATAGGGCACGGCCTGCAGATAGGTCTTGTGCTCGATCAGCTTTTCCGTGCCGCGATGCAAAAGCCCGATATGCGGATCGACACGATCGACGACCTCGCCGTCAAGCTCCAGCACAAGGCGCAAAACGCCATGCGCCGCAGGGTGTTGCGGGCCAAAATTAATGTTGAAATTGCGGACGGAGGTTTCAGCCATTCACTGTTTTGCCTTCTCGTCCCCCGGCAGCACGTAGTCCGTACCTTCCCACGGAGACAGAAAATCGAAATTGCGGAATTCCTGCTTGAGCTCGACCGGCTCGTAGATAACACGCTTGGCTTCGTCGTCGTAGCGCACCTCGACGAAGCCGGTCAGCGGAAAGTCCTTGCGCAGCGGATGACCCTCGAAGCCGTAATCGGTCAAGATCCGCCGCAGATCGGGATGGCCCGAAAACAGCACGCCGTAGAGGTCGTAGGTCTCGCGCTCGAACCAGTCCGCGCCGGGATATATCCCGGTGATCGACGGCACCAGTGTCTCTTCGTCGGCCTGGACCTTGATGCGGATGCGGATATTCTGCCTCGGCGACAGCAGATGATAGACGACGTCGAAGCGCTTTGCCCGCGACGGATAATCGGCGCCGCAAACGTCGATGATCGAGATGAACTGGCATTTCGGGTCGTCGCGCAGGAAGGTCACCACCTCGATCAGGTCGCGCGGCTCGACCGAGATGGTGAGTTCGCCATAGGCGAACACCGCCTCGCCGATCCGGCCTGTCAGCTTCTCGCCGAGATAGGTCGAGAGATCGTTCAACGCCTGGGTCATGACAGCCTCGCCAACCAGCCTAGAACCTTGTGCGAGTCATCCGGATCTTTCTCGCCAAACCAACCGCTCTCCCTGGCGGCATCAATGGTCAAAAAAACCTGACATTCATTGTCGTCACCCGGCTCGCCAAAAGACAGCTTTCCAACAAACTGCCGGGTTTCCAGATTGGCGGGGTCGCCATTTAGAGCAACGCATTCCACAAACAGCTTTTCGGCAGGCGCTCCCTGGCCAGACGCTGCGGAGGGAAACTTGGCCGACATTTCAGCAATCAGATTCTTGGTTCGATCCCCAAGCGATCGCAGTCTCACGTCGCCGTGGTAAAAGACTATTCGTGGGTCGCTTGTCGGCTCAGCTTCCCAGTCATTCAATCGGATGTCGACACCGACACCACCAGCACCAAATTTCGTGTCTGTTGAAAGCGCCGACGAATAGAACGTCGAACCGGAGTCCGTCTTTACAAATCGCTGCTCGGACGTTTTGAACATCAAATTCAGCCAAGGCTCAGGGTTGCCATAAATGATCCGATCTTCATCCATGGCGATTTACCGTTCGATCGTGCCGGTGCGGCGGATCTTCTTCTGCAGCAGAAGGATGCCGTAGAGCAGCGCTTCGGCGCTCGGCGGACAGCCGGGCACGTAGATGTCGACCGGCACGATGCGGTCGCAGCCGCGCACCACCGAATAGGAATAATGATAATAGCCGCCGCCATTGGCGCAGGAGCCCATCGAGATGACGTAGCGCGGCTCCGGCATCTGGTCATAGACCTTGCGCAGCGCCGGCGCCATCTTGTTGGTCAGCGTGCCGGCGACGATCATGATGTCGGACTGGCGCGGAGACGCGCGAGGCGCGACACCGAACCTTTCCGAGTCATAGCGCGGCATCGAGGTGTGGATCATCTCGACGGCGCAGCAGGCGAGACCGAAGGTCATGAACATCAGCGAGCCGCTGCGCGCCCAGGTGATCAGCGCCTCGGTCGAGGTGACGAGAAAACCCTTGTCGGCCAGCTCGTTGTTGATCTCCAGGAAGAATGGATCGTCGGACCCCACCGGCCTGCCGGTGTTGGGGTCGATGAGGCCCTTGGGCTTCGGCGCGACGAGCGTGCCGGAATTGTCGCTCAATCCCATTCCAGCGCTCCTTTCTTCCATTCATAGGCAAAGCCGATGGTCAGCACCGCCAAAAACACCATCATCGACCAGAAACCGAGCATGCCGATCTGACTGAACGACACCGCCCAAGGAAACAGGAAGGCCACCTCCAGGTCGAAGATGATGAACAGGATCGACACCAGGTAGAAGCGGATATCGAACTTCATGCGGGCGTCGTCGAACGAGTTGAAGCCGCACTCATAGGCCGAAAGCTTTTCCGGATCGGGGTTGCGGTAGGCCACCAGGAACGGTGCGGCGAGCAGCGCCAGGCCGACGACCAGCGCCACGCCGATGAACAGGACGATGGGCAGGTACGAACCTAAAAGTGCGTTCATGCTGCAGTTTCCGTTAGCGGCCAATCCACTCTGATTACAGCACCGGACCCACTTGCGGAAGCGTGACAGTTTAACCACTGAACCGTTTTAAGGGGGCTCTATGCTGCAACGCGGCGAGGGTTAGCGCAGCGCTTTCGGCGAAGCAAGTCAAACCTTGTTCAAATCGCGGTGCTGGGCGGCATATCCGGCAAAACTGGTCCGATCCGCTCCTGTTTGATTTCTTTCACGTTTTACTCCACTTTTCTCTCCTGACATGGATGCCGCCAAAACCCTGCTAGCATGGCGCGGAATCGCAGGTCATTTTCTCTGTCTAACATCGTCCGGATGCCGCCCTTCATGAAGGAAAAAATCTCGCTTCGCATGGCTCGCCGCATCGCGCTGGCGGCACAGGGATTCAATGACCCCCGCCCCGCCGGTACGCCCGACCGCAGACATCTGGCTCGCGTGCTTGCCCGTACCGGCCTGCTGCAGATCGATTCCGTCAGCGCCGTAGTGCGCGCCCACTATATGCCGCTCTATTCGCGGCTTGGCCCCTACAAGCTGGCGCTGCTCGACGACGCCGCCGTAACGCGCAAGCGCATGGTCTTTGAATATTGGGCGCACGAAGCCTCGTTCCTGCCGGTCGAGACCTATCCGCTGATGCGCTGGCGCATGCAGCGGGCCGAGCGCGGCGACGAAATGTACAGCGGACTGGCCAAATGGGGTCGCGAGCACGCCGCCTATATCGAGGAGATCTATCGCGAGGTCTCCGAACGAGGCCCGATCGCGGCATCTGCTTTTGAAGGCCAGAAGGGCAATGGTGGCTGGTGGGGCTGGAGCCATGCCAAGCACGCCTTCGAATGGCTGTTCTGGGCCGGCCGCATCACCACCGCGCATCGCCGCGGCTTCGAGCGGTTCTACGATCTGCCGGAGCGCGTACTGCCGCCGGCGGTACTCGCTCTGCCGGTTCCCTGCCCCGAGGATGCGCATCGCGAATTGCTGCGTATCTCCGCCCGCGCCCACGGCGTCGCCACGGCAGGCGATCTGCGCGACTATTTCCGCCTCTCGCCCGCCGATATCAAGGGCCGCCTCGAGGAGCTGGTCGAGGCTGGCGAGCTGTTGCCGGTGAGCGTCGAAGGCTGGAACAAGCCGGCCTATCTCCACAAGGACGCCCGTTTGCCGCGCAGGATCGAGGCGCGCGCCTTGCTC
Source organism: Mesorhizobium sp. WSM4828 (assembly GCF_055811175.1). Taxonomy (NCBI): domain Bacteria; kingdom Pseudomonadati; phylum Pseudomonadota; class Alphaproteobacteria; order Hyphomicrobiales; family Phyllobacteriaceae; genus Mesorhizobium; species Mesorhizobium sp. WSM4828. The sequence continues at coordinate 82,859 of NZ_JBVVQK010000007.1, forward strand.
GCGCCGTTCGATCCTGTCGTCTTCGAGCGGTCGCGCACCGAGCGGTTGTTCGACTTCCACTACCGCATCGAGATCTATACGCCGGCAGAAAAGCGCCGGTATGGCTATTATGTGCTGCCGTTCCTGCTCGGCGACAGCATCGTCGGGCGCGTCGACCTCAGGGCCGACCGCCCGGCCGGCGTGTTGCGCGTCCATGCCGCCTATGCGGAGCTCGGCGCCCCGCCGCAAACCGCAGCCGAGCTTTTCGAAGAATTGAAGCAGATGCAGGGCTGGCTCGGGCTTGAGCGGATTGAAGTCACGCCTGCGGGGGATTTGGGCCATGCGCTGGCGGATGTCGCGGTTTCGTAAGGGATTGCCGATCTCGGCGCTGCCCCTCATCCGCCTGCCGGCACCTTCTCCCCGTGTAGTGACGGGGAGAAGGGACGCTGCCGCAACCTAGGCGCTCAGCCTTACAACCCTGTAGATTGGCGAAGTCCCAAACGAAGTCGTCCTTTCTCCCCGTCACTATACGGGGAGAAATGCCCGGCAGGGCAATGAGGGGCAGCGCCGACATCGAAAATTGCTCTAAAGCGTTTCCCTCGCCGTGTCGGAACCATGCGTTGACACCACCGCCTGCAAAAGCCTAAATCCATTCCAGACGGTCCCCTGCCCGCAACGGCAAGGGCCAAGAGGGAATGCGGTGCGAAATCTCGATTTCAAATCCGCGGCTGTCCCCGCAACTGTAAGCGACGAGCCAAGGCCGAAAACCACTGGGATATTCCCGGGAAGGCGGCACCCAGGCGATGACCCGCGAGCCAGGAGACCTGCCGTCTAGGACATAAGAATCCGATCGCCTGGCGGGTTTTCCGGGCAAGGAGCCTGATTTGGAACGCGACAGCAGTTTTCCGGCTGAGACAGCGGATTTATTGTCCGGCCATGGTGATTCCCCGGCCGGCGTTACCGTCATCGTCTGCTCGTCCTGCCGTGACGAGACCGGTTCGGACGCCCATCCCCGCGCCGGCGAACTGCTCGCCGAGGACACGCGCCGCGCCGCTTCCAGCGAAAACATTAAGATCCGCACCGTCGAATGCCTCGGCAATTGCAAGCGCCGGCTCAGCGCCGCGATTTTGCGCGACGGCTGCTGGAGCTACGTCTTCGGCGACCTGACCGCGACCAGCGGCGCCGATCTCGTGACCGGCGCAAAGCTGTTCGCCACCTCGACGGATGGGCTCATTCCGTGGCGCGGCCGTCCCGATTGCCTGAAGCGCGGCCTGGTTGCCCGCATCCCTCCCCTTGACCTTTTGAAGGACCTGACATGACCGCTGCCTCCCTTTCGCGCGTTCCCTGCACCGTCGTCACCGGCTTTCTCGGCGCCGGCAAGACGACGCTGATCCGCCATTTGCTCGAAAACGCCAAAGGCAAGCGGCTGGCCATCATCATCAACGAGTTCGGCGACATCGGCATCGACGGCGAGATCCTGAAGGGCTGTGGCATCGACACCTGCCCCGAGGAAAACATCGTCGAACTGGCCAATGGCTGCATCTGCTGCACCGTCGCCGACGATTTCGTTCCGGCGCTCGACCAGATCCTGTCGCTGACGCCGAGGGTCGACCACATCCTGATCGAGACGTCCGGCCTCGCTTTGCCCAAGCCGCTGGTCCAGGCCTTCCAGTGGCCGTCGGTGAAAAGCCGTGTAACGGTCGATGGCGTCATCGCCGTGGTCGACGGGCCGGCGCTGGCTGATGGCCGCGTCGCCAACGACATGGATGCCCTGCAGGCGCAGCGCGCGCAGGACGAGACGCTCGACCACGACGATCCGGTCGAGGAAGTATTCGAGGACCAGCTCGCCTGCGCCGACCTGATCATCCTGTCGAAGAGCGACCTGCTCGACGCCGCCGGCTCGGCCCGTGCCAATGCCGTCATCGGCAAGCATGTTGCGCGGGCGGTGAAGATCGTGCCGACCTCGCAAGGCAAGGTCGATCCGTCGGTGCTGCTCGGCCTCGGGCTTGCTGTCGAGGACGACATCGAGAACCGCAAGACCCACCACGACGACGAGCTCGACCACGAACATGACGACTTCGATAGTTTTGTCATCGACATTGCGTCTGTGTCCAACCCGGACGAACTGGCACAACGCGTCGCCACGGCGGCGGAGGAGGAAAACGTGTTGCGCGTCAAGGGTTTCGTCGAGGTCGGCGGCAAGCCGATGCGGCTCCTGCTGCAAGCCGTCGGCCCGCGCGTCAACCACTATTACGACCGCGCCTGGACCGCTGAAGACGATCGCCGCTCGCGCCTCGTCGTCATTGGCCTGAAAGGGCTGAACCGTCCGGCGATCGAACGTATCCTCGCCGGCTGACCTCAGGCACGAGCCGCCATGCACATCCTCACCACGACATCCGCCTCGCTCGACGATCTCGCCGAGCCTGTCGATCTCAGGCAAACACCTGCGGATGTCGTGGCCCTGTCCTTCACCGACAGCGACCTGGCCGGGCTGGCGGCGGCGTGGAAGGCAGATGCGGGCCGCCTGCCCTCAATGCGGCTGGCAGCACTGCGCGATCTGCGCCATCCAATGTCCGTCGATCTCTGGATCGACAGCGTCGCCCGCCATGCCAAGGTCATTCTGGTCCGCATCCTCGGCGGCTATGACTGGTGGCGCTATGGCTGCGACCAGCTTGCCTCGACTGCCCGGGCAGGCGGCATAAAACTGGCGCTGCTGCCCGGCGAGAGCCACGACGAGGATTTGCGACTGATTGAAGGCTCGACGCTGCCGCGCGAGGAGTTGGGCGGCCTGCTTGGCTATTTTCGTGAGGGCGGGCCGGAGAATATGGCGGCGCTGGTGAGGAGGCTGGCAAGTCTCGCTGGATCGGGTGTGGCGGTCGCTGAACCGGTCAGCGTGCCAAAGGCGGGATTTTACGAGCCGGGACTGGGGGTCGTAGAACGCGGCGTCCCCCTCCCCCTTGAGGGGAGGGTCCGGCCGCAGGCCGGGGGTGGGGTCCTCTCCGCAGCGCGC
>NZ_JBVVQK010000007.1:85857-245922 GCF_055811175.1 Mesorhizobium sp. WSM4828
ACCGTCGCCCCCGGCCGCGCCCCCCCCACCGGGCCGGGCGGGCCACCCTCCCCTCGAGGGGGAGGGGGACGTCGTGCCAATTCTCTTCTACCGCTCAATGCTGCTCGCCGCCGATGTCGCGCCGATCGACGCGCTTTTCGAAGCCCTGCGCCAACGCGGCATCACCCCCGTCCCCATCTTCGTTTCCAGCCTGAAGGACCCAACGTCCCTCGCCTTTGTCGAAACCGCGCTCGCAACCCTGAAGCCTGCCGCCATCGTCACCGCCACAGCTTTCGCCTCCGGGGCCGAGCCCGGCGTTGAAACCCTGTTCGACCGCGCCGGCGTACCGGTGTTCCAGGTCATCGTCGCGACCACCCGCCGCGATATCTGGCAAGGTAACCAGCGCGGCCTGGCGCCTGCCGACCTTGCCATGCATGTCGTCCTGCCCGAGCTCGACGGCCGCATTCTCGCCGGCGCCATTTCATTCAAGGGCGAAAGCGAAACCGATCCCGCATTGGCCTTTCGTGCTTTCGCCAACCGCCCGGAGCCGGACCGCATCGCGCAAGTGGCGAACCGTATCGAGGCCTTCGTGCGCCTGCAGCGAACGCCGCGTGCGGAGCGCAAGCTCGCCATCCTGATCCCCGACTATCCGAGCGCCCCCGGTCGCACCGGCTACGCCGTCGGCCTCGACGTGCCGTCCAGCGTGCTGGCAATGCTGCATGACCTGAGCGAACAGGGCTACGCCGTTGAAAGGATTCCGCAAACGCCGCGCGAGTTGCTGGAGATGCTGGGGCGTGGAGGTGAAGGGTTGGGGTTTGAGGACTATCTCGACCTTTCAACGGAATTGCCTGTTGAAGCGATAGCTGCCGTGACGGCGGCTTGGGGAAAGGCGGAAGACGAAACAGGTTTATGCGAGGCGCCCCCCTCTGTCCTGCCGGACATCTCCCCCACGAGGGGGGAGATTGGCGGCTCCATTGCCGGCTCTCTTCCTACAGCGTTGGAGATTGGCGAAAGCAGATATGAGGGCGCAATCTCCCCCCAAGTGGGGGAGATGTCCGGCAGGACAAAGGGGGGCGCGACAGAACGCCAACCTTCAAATCCGGTAAACAACAGGCAATTCGCCTTCCGCGCCGCCAGCTTCGGCAACGTCACCGTGGCACTCGCGCCCGATCGCGGGCGCTCCACGAACCGCCGCGCCGACTACCACGACTCGACACTGCCGCCGCGTCATGCGCTGATCGCCTTCGGCCTCTGGCTGCGCAAGTCGCTCGGCATCCATGCCCTCGTCCATGTCGGCGCCCACGGCACGCTGGAATGGCTGCCCGGCAAGACCGTGGCGCTCAGCGAAAACTGCTTTCCCGAAATCGTCACCGGCGCCCTGCCCGTCATTTATCCGTTCATCGTCTCCAACCCCGGCGAGGCAGCGCAGGCCAAGCGGCGCATTGCCGCCGTCACGCTTGGCCATCTTCCGCCGCCGCTGACCGGCGCCGGGCTGGACGAAAACCAGCATAGGCTTGAACGACTGGTCGACGAATATGCCCAGGCCGACGGGCTCGACCGCCGCCGCCGCGACCGCCTGGCGAGACTGATCGTCGAAACCGCGCAAAAAACTGGCCTCGCCTCGGAAGCCGGGGTTGCCCAAACCGACGCTCCCGACGAAGCGCTGCGCCGCATCGACGCCTGGCTCTGCGATCTCAAGGATTTCGCCATCAAGGACGGCCTGCACATTTACGGCCGGTCGCCGGAAGGCGAGGCTGATCCGCTGCGCGAGCAAAGCGCGACAGCCGAGAAAGCAGCACTGCTTGCCGCCCTCGACGGCCGCCATGTCGCTGCCGGTCCGGCCGGTGCACCGGCGCGTGGCCGGCGCGATGTGCTGCCGACCGGCCGCAATCTGTTTACCGCCGACCCGCGCACCATGCCGACGCCGACATCCTTCGATCTCGGCAGGGCGGCCGCCGACGAGGTCTTGCGCAGCTACATGCAATCGCATGGCGACTGGCCGCGCTCGCTGGTCATCGACCTCTGGGGCTCGGCCTCGCTGCGCACCGGCGGCGAGGAGATCGCGCAAGGCCTGGCGCTGATGGGCTGCCGGCCGCAATGGGATTCCGCCACCGGCCGCATCACCGGCATAGAAGTGCTGCCGCCGGCAACGCTCGGCCGTCCGCGCGTCGATGTCACCTGGCGCATATCAGGCCTGTTCCGCGACATGTTCCCGACCCAGATCGCGCTGATCGATGCCGCGGGCAACACCGTCGCCGCCCGGGACGAGGACGCTTCCGAAAACCCGCTCGCGGCGAGAACCCGTGCAGACGGCAAGATCAGTCCGCGCATTTTCGGCACCTCACCCGGGACCTACGGCGCCGGCGTCGAGGACTTGTTGTCGAGCGGTGACTGGGCCGCGCGCGAAGAGATCGGCCGCACCTATCTCGCCGCCAGCTCGCACGCCTATGGCGGCTCCGAGGGCGAAGGCGTTTCGGCGCCCGGCGCTTTTGAGGGCCGCATCGCTGAGGCCGACCTTCTGGTTCATACCGGCGACGACCCCGGCCGCGACATCCTCGAAGGCTCGGCCGACGTCGCCTTCATCGGCGGCTTTTCGGCAGCACTTGCCGCGCTCGGCAAAAACGCTGACGTGATCGTGCTCGACACTACGGACCCGCAAAAGCCGAAGCCGCGCTCGGTTGGTGAGGCCGTATCCCGGGTCGTGCGGGCGCGCGCGGTTAACCCGCGCTTCATCGCCGGCCAGATGCGGCACGGGCCGCGCGGCGCTTCGGAATTCGCCGAGACGGTTGATCGGCTTGTCGGCTTCGCCGAGACCACCCATGCCATATCAGGCACGCTGATCGAGGCCGTGCACGACGCCTATCTCGGCGACCCCGTTGTTCGCGCCTTTATCCTGCGCGAGAACCCGACGGCGGCGAAGGTGATTGCCGAGCGGTTTCTCTCGGCTCGGCGGCGCGGTCTGTGGCATCCGCTGCGCAATTCGATCGATGACGATCTCGCCGCGCTAATTGCCGAAGCCCAAGCGCTGGGGGTGGCGGCATGAACGCTTTCTCCCGACGCGGCGCCTGCCCTGCCTTGTCCGCGCCGATGCAGACCGGCGACGGGCTGCTGGTGCGGCTCAATCCGGTCGCTGGAGGACTGTTGCCGAAATCCTTGATCGGACTCTGCGAATCCGCCTTGCGCCATGGCAACGGCATCATGGAAGTGACCGCCCGCGGCAGCCTGCAGATCCGAGGCCTGACGCCGGCAAGCGCGCGGCTGCTGGCGATGGAGGTCGATGCGCTGGGCATCGCGGTGCGCACCGGCGTGCCGGTCGAGACCGGCCCGCTGGCCGGGCTCGACCCGGAGGAAATCGCCGACCCGCGCCCGCTTGCCGAGCGGATTCGGGCGGCAATTGAGGACGCGGGTGTTACACAACGCCTTGGCCCGAAGGTCTCCGTGATCGTCGACGGCGGCGGGCAGCTGACAATGGATGCAGTTACGGCCGATGTCAGGCTGGTCGCGATGCGGACCGGGGCGCGAACGCAGTGGCAGGTGGCTGTCGCCGGCGACGGTCAGACTGCGATGCCGCTCGTTATGGCCGAGGAGGATGCGGCTTGTGATATTGCCGTCGCTATTCTCAGGATGGTTGCTGAAAAGGGCCGCGATGCGCATGCGCGGGATTTGACGGAGAGACAGCTGAGATCTCTGGCAAGTTGGCGTTCCGTCGCGCCCCCCTCTGTCCTGCCGGACATCTCCCCCTCTAGGGGGGAGATTGGCAATTCCACGGCCGGCTCTCCCTCTGCAACTTTGGGGATTGGCGAAACCAGCAACGAGAGCGCAATCTCCCCCCTAGAGGGGGAGATGTCCGGCAGGACAGAGGGGGGCGCGAAGGAACGCCAGCCTATCGGAGTTTTCGACTTGGCCGCAGCCGCAATCGCCCTCGGCATCGGCCTGCCGTTCGGCAGCATACCAGCGCAAGAACTTATCGATCTCACCCAATACGCCCTCACCCTCGGCGCCACCGAAATCCGCCTGGCGCCAGGTCGCGCGCTGCTTTTGCTTGGCCTCTCCCCAGCCGCATGTCTTTCACTCCAGAAAACCGCCGCAACCGTCGGCTTTGTCACCGACGCAGCTGATCCGCGCACGAAAATCGCCGCCTGCCCCGGCGCACCCGCCTGTGCCTCCGGGCGCATAGCCACGCGCGAAATCGCCGAGACCATCGCCGCTGAAAACCGCGACATCCTCGATTCCTCGCTGACGCTGCACATCTCCGGCTGCGCCAAGGGTTGCGCCCATCCTGGTCCGGCGGTGTTGACCCTGGTCGGTGGCGAAAACGGAGCCGGACTTGTCGTGGACGGGACGGCAAAGGCATTGCCCGCCGGATACAGGCCGGGCTACGAAGCCGGGCACGGCATCGGCCGCATTGCAGCGGCGATCCGCAGCGCACGACATCCCGGCGAAACTGCTGCTGCTTGCCTGGTAAGGCTCGGCGCGGCCGGCATCACCGAAATCTACCGACAGGAATGAGCATGCCCGCCCAGAACGCCTACGACTACGTCCGTGACGGCACGGCGATCTACGAGCGCTCCTTCGCCATTATCCGCGCCGAGGCCGACCTGTCGCGCTTTTCCGAAGCCGAGGCCGATGTCGCTATCCGCATGATCCATGCCTGCGGTCAGGTCGAGGCTGCGCAGCACTTCGTTTTCTCGAGCGATTTCGTCGCCGCTGCGCGCACGGCGCTGGGCGCCGGCGCGCCGATCTTCTGCGACGCGCAGATGGTCTCGCACGGCGTCACGCGCGCCCGGCTGCCGGCCGGCAACGAGGTGATCTGTACGCTGCGCGATCCGCGGACCGCCGACATCGCGAAAAAGATCGGCAACACCCGCTCGGCCGCAGCGATCGACCTGTGGGGCGAGCGCGTGGCCGGTTCGGTCGTCGCCATCGGCAATGCGCCGACAGCCCTTTTCTATCTGCTGGAAAAGCTGCGCGCCGGCGCGCCGAAGCCGGCGGCGATCATCGGCATGCCGGTCGGGTTTGTCGGTGCTGCTGAATCGAAGGATGCGCTGGCCGAAAATTCCTATGGCGTGCATTACGCCATCGTGCGCGGCCGGCTGGGCGGCAGCGCCATGACCGCCGCCGCCCTCAATGCGTTGGCGAGGCCAGGCCTATGAATGCGATCGCAAAAGGTCGGCTGGTCGGCGTCGGCACCGGTCCCGGCGACCCGGAACTTTTGACCCTGAAGGCGGTGCGCGCGCTGGCCGAGGCCGATGTCGTTGCGCATTTCGCCAAGCGCGGCAACAACAGCAATGCGCGCGCCATTGTCGGCGCGCATTTTCGCCCTGATCTGATCGAACTGCCGCTGCTCTACCCGGTGACGACCGAGATCGACAAGGACCACAGCGATTACCGGTCGCAGATAACGGATTTCTACGAGCAGTCGGCCGAAACGGTCGCCGAGCACCTCAGCACCGGCAGGATGGTCGCGGTGCTTTCGGAAGGCGATCCGCTTTTCTACGGCTCCTACATGCATCTTCATGTCCGGCTGGCGCACCGCTTTCCGACCGAAGTCATTCCCGGCGTCACCGCCATGTCCGGCTGCTGGTCGGCGACCGGCCTGCCTATCGTCCAGGGCGACGATGTGCTGACGGTGCTGCCGGGCACCATGAGCGAATTCGAGCTGACGCGCCGCCTTGCCGACACCGATGCCGCGGTGATCATGAAAGTCGGCCGCAACCTGCCCAAGATCAGGCGCGCGCTGGAGGCAACCGACAAGCTGGCGCGGGCAATCTATGTCGAGCGCGGCACCATGCCAGGCGGTGTCTCGATGCGGCTTGCGGACAAAAAGGACGACCAGGCGCCCTATTTCGCCATCGTGCTGGTGGCCGGCTGGTCGGGGCGGCCAAATGCATTGAGAGCCGAAGCATGAGCGGCCGCCTGACCGTCATCGGCCTGGGGCCAGGCAACGCCGACCAGGTGACGCCGGAAGCCAGCCGCGCCGTCGCCGAGGCGAAATTCTTCTACGGCTACAAGCCTTATCTTGACCGGCTCGACCTGCGCGCGGACCAGACCCGCATCGCCTCCGACAATCGCGAGGAACTCGCCCGCTCCAGGGACGCACTGCTGAAGGCCGCGGAAGGCCACGATGTCGCCGTCGTATCGGGCGGCGATCCCGGCGTCTTCGCCATGGCGGCGGCCGTCTGCGAGGCGATCGAGGCGGGGCCGGTCGAATGGCGCGCGGTCGACATCGCCATCGTGCCCGGTATCACCGCCATGCTCGCCGTTGCAGCCCGCATCGGTGCGCCGCTCGGCCATGATTTCTGCGCCATCTCGCTGTCCGACAATCTGAAGCCGTGGGACCTGATCGAGCTGCGCCTTTTGGCGGCAGCCGGCGCCGGCTTCGTCATCGCGCTCTACAATCCGATCAGCAAGGCACGCCCCTGGCAGCTTGGCCGCGCCTTCGAATGCCTGTCGGCGATCCTGCCCGGCACCACGCCGGTGATCTTTGGCCGCGCCGCCGGCCGTCCCGACGAGCGCATCGAGGTTTTTCTACTGGCCGACGCCGATGCCGCGAAAGCCGACATGGCGACCTGCATCATTATCGGCTCGCCGGAAACCAGGATCATCAAGCGGGGTGACAAGGCGGCGCTGGTCTACACGCCGCGTTCGGCAGCGGGCCCAAGAACATGAAAATGATCGACCATAGCGGCAAGAGATTCGATCGTTTCGGTCGACGCGACGTCCGGCAGCGCCGGCCTGCGGATCATCACAACCTCGATTCCCAGCGCTCGCGCCGCCGCGATCTTGCCGTAGGTCGCCTCGCCGCCGCTGTTTTTGGAAACGACGACATCGATGCGGTGCTCTTGAAGCAGCGCGCGCTCATCGACCTCATGAAACGGCCCGCGCGCCAAGAGATAGGTCGCGTCGGGCAGAGCGAGCCTGGGCTCGACCGGGTCGACACTGCGGATGAGATAATGATGCTGGGGAGCTGCCTCGAAGGCAGCGACCTCCTGCCGTCCGAGCGCCAGGAACGCGCGGCGCGGCACCGATCCCAGAGCCGTCACCGCGCTGGCAACACTATCGACCAACATCCAGAGGTCACCTTCGGCTGGGTCCCAGCCCGGACGCCTGAGCGCAACGATAGGCACGGCGGTCATGCGCGCTGCTTCCGCCGCATTGGCGGAGATTCGCGCCGCATAGGGATGCGTGGCGTCGATCAGCAGGTCGATCTTGTTCTGGCGGAGGTACGCCGCCAGCCCGCCGGCACCGCCGAAGCCGCCGACCCGCACCGGCACCCCTTGCGCGACCGGGCTTTCGGTGCGGCCGGCCAGCGACAGCATGACCGAAATATCCGCGCGCGCGGCCAGCTTTCCGGCCAGTTGCCGGGCTTCGGTGGTTCCGCCGAGGATCAGAATGCGGTGGGTCATCATGCCTGCTGAAGGTCCGCTCGGTGCCAAGCTTACCTCAAAGTGGCTCACGATCATCGGCATCGGCGAGGACGGTGTAGCGGGTCTCGGCGACGAGGCCAAGCGGTTGATCGCGGAGGCCGAATTCGTCTTCGGCGGCAAGCGTCACCTTGCCCTCGTCGCGTCACTCGCCAAAGGTGAAGCGCGCGCCTGGCCGACGCCTTTCGATGCCGAGCTGCGCGACGTGCTGGCGCTCTCCGGCAGACGCGTCTGCGTGCTGGCCTCTGGCGATCCCTTCTACCACGGTGTCGGCGTCACCCTCGCCCGCAAGGTCGCGGCGGAGGATATGCGAGTGATCCCCGCGCCCTCGGCCTTCTCACTGGCCGCCTCACGCCTGGGGTGGGGACTGCAGGACGTCGAGACCATTTCGCTGCATGGCCGCTCGCTCGACCTGATCCGGCCGTTGCTACATCCTTGCACCCGCATTCTCGCGCTGACCTCGGACAGCGACGCACCGGGAGCGATTGCCGGTCTGCTGACAGAGCTCGGCTTCGGCGCCTCGCGGCTGACGGTCCTGGAGGCGCTCGGCGGCCCGAACGAAAGGCTGCGCTCGGCGAGCGCCGGCACCTTCGACCTCGCAAAGATCAATCCGCTCAACGTGCTCGCGATCGAAGTTGATTCGACTCCGCAAGCACGCATCCTGCCGCTGACAGCGGGACTTGCCGATCATTTGTTCGAGCATGACGGCCAGATCACCAAGCGCGAAGTGCGCGCCGTCACCCTGTCCGCTCTCGCGCCAAGGCGCGGCGAACTGTTGTGGGACATCGGCGCCGGCTCGGGCTCCATTGGCATCGAATGGATGCTGGCCCATCCTTCCATGCGCGCCATCGCCGTTGAGGCCGATCCGGCCCGCGCCGCCCGCATCCGACGCAACGCCGTGGCCTGCGGCGTTCCCGGTCTCGCCGTCGTCGAAGGTTCGGCACCGCGAGCTCTTGCCGGGCTGGAAACGCCGGCCGCGATCTTCATCGGCGGCGGCGGCAGCGATGCCGGCGTGCTGGAAGGAGCCCTCGATGCCTTGCCTGCCGGCGGCCGCCTCGTTGCCAACGCAGTAACGCTGGAGATGGAGGCGCGGCTTCTCGCCCAGCACACCAAGCTCGGCGGCGAACTCACCCGCATCGCTATATCCCGTGCTTCGCGGGTCGGTTCGATGCAGGCCTGGCGGCCAGCTATGCCGGTTACCCAATGGAGCTGGGTGAAGCCATGATGGTTGCGGGCATCGGCAGCCGCAAAGGCGTCAGCGCACGCGACGTGCTTGCTGCGGTAGAAACCGCACTGGAGGCGCACGGGCTTGCCCTGCCCGCGCTTTCAGCCCTCGCAACCGCGTCTCTCAAGCAGGATGAAGCGGCAATCTTCGCCGCCGGACGCGAACTCCGCCTTCCGGTAATCGTTGTCGAGCAGGACGAACTCAAAGCCGCATCTACGACCAGCCGTTCCGACCTATCGCAGGAGCATGCCGGCACGCCGTCGGTTTCCGAAGCCTCGGCGCTTGCCGCCGCCGGCAAAGGCGCAAAACTGCTCGGGCCGCGCACGGTGCTCGGTGCTGTCACCTGCGCCATCGCCATCAGCGGAGATGCGGCATGACCGTTCACTTCATCGGCGCCGGCCCGGGTGCAGCCGACCTGATCACCTTGCGCGGCAGCCGCCTGCTCGGCAGTTGTACCGTCTGCCTCTATGCCGGATCGATTGTTGCGCCGGAGCTGTTGCAGCACTGCGCGCCTGGAACGCGGTTGATCGACACCGCGCCGATGTCGCTCGACGAGATCGAGGCCGAATATCTGGCAGCCCACGCGGCCGGCCATGACGTCGCCCGCCTGCATTCCGGCGATCTTTCGGTCTGGAGCGCCGTTGCCGAACAGATCCGCCGGTTGGAAAAGCACGGCATCCCTTACACGCTGACGCCGGGCGTGCCGTCTTTTGCCGCCGCGGCGGCAGCGCTGCGCCGCGAGCTGACCATTCCAGAAGTCGCGCAAAGCCTGGTGCTGACACGCATCTCCGGCCGCGCCTCGAAAATGCCTCCCGGCGAAACCCTGGCCGGCTTCGGCCGCACCGGCGCCACGCTCGCCATCCACCTTGCCATCCACGCCATCGGCCGCGTCGTCGCCGAGCTGACGCCGCATTACGGCGCCGACTGCCCGGTCGCGGTCGTCTTCCGTGCTTCCTGGCCGGACGAACGCGTGCTGACCGGCACGCTGGCGACAATTGAAGCGCAACTGGCCGCCGATCCGATGGAACGCACGGCAATCATCTTCGTCGGCCGCTCGCTGGCAGCGGAGGGCTTTGGCGAAAGTTCACTGTACGACGCGCACTACCAGCGGCGCTTTCGCGGACGGAACGGATTGTGAGCGGCAGCACCAGAAACACTACGGTCGAGCAGGCGCTCACCCGGCTCAACTTCAAGCCGCGCCAGCTTGAGCCCGGGCATGTCTGGCTGGCTGGCGCCGGCCCTGGCGATCCCGGCTGCCTGACGCTGGAAGTGCTGGCCGCCCTCGGACAGTGCGACGCGCTGGTTTATGATGCGCTGGTCTCGCCGGAAGTCGTCGCCGTCGCCGAGGGCGCGGAACTGTTCTATGCCGGCAAACGCGGTGGGAAGCCGTCGATGAAGCAGGACGACATCACCGCTCTGCTGGTCCGGCTGGCGCGCGAGGGCCGGCGCGTCGTCCGACTGAAGGGCGGCGACCCCTATATTTTCGGGCGTGGCGGCGAAGAGGCGCTGGCGCTGGCCGGGGAAACTATCCCGTTCCGCATCCTGCCTGGCCTGACGTCCGGCCTCAGCGCGCTGGCCGCGACCGGCATTCCCGGCACCATGCGCGGCATCAATAAGGCGCTGATCCTGGCGACCGGCCATGCCGCTGGCACCGATGACGATCTCGACTGGGCGGCCATCGCCCGTACCGGCCAACCGGTGGTCATCTATATGGGCATGGCCAACCTGCCGCTGATCGCCGCCTCGCTGCTCGAGGGCGGCCTGCCATCTTCGACGCCCGCCGCGGTTATCGTTGCCGCGACGACGCCGCAGGAGCGTATCGTCGTCGCCACGCTCGTCACAATTGCCGAGGAAGCGGCGGCAGCCGGCTTGACCTCGCCGGCGCTGATCGTCGTCGGCGGCATCGTCGGCATGCGCGCGGCACTGGCGGGCGAGCCATGACCCGCGCCATCATCATCGGCGCGCCGCGCTCGGGCTCGGGCAAGACCAGCGTCACCATCGGCATCTTGCGCGCGCTCGCCCGGCGCGGCCTGAAAGTGCGCGGCGCCAAATCCGGCCCGGATTATATCGATCCCGGCTTCCACACCGCCGCCACGGGCCTGTCCGGCGTCAATCTCGACAGCTGGGCAATGCCGCCCGCCCTGCTCAACGCACTGGCCGGCGAAGCGACCGAAGATGCCGATTTTATCTTCCTCGAAAGCGCCATGGGCCTGTTCGACGGGATTCCGGCTGCTCCAGGACGGTCCGGCTCGGCTGCCGACCTTGCCCGGCTCTACGGCCTGCCGGTGCTGCTGGTGCTCGATGTCTCCGGCCAGTCGACCACGGCAGCGGCCGTCGCCAAGGGATTTGCCACCTATGACCCGGATGTACGCATGGCCGGCGTCGTGCTCAACCGGCTGGGCAGCGAGCGCCACCGCCGGCTATGCGGCGATGCCATCGAGGCACTCGGCCTGGCTGTCGTCGGCGCCATCCTGCGCGATCCCTCACTCAACCTGCCCGAGCGCCATCTCGGCCTCGTCCAGGCCGGCGAATATGAGAATCTGATGGCGCATCTCGACCGGCTGGCCGACATGGTCGAGCGCTCGCTCGACCTTGACGCCATCATGGCGCTGGCGGCGCCATTCACGCCCGCGCCGGGCAATTTCGGCGACGCGCTGCCGCCGCCTGGCCAGCGCATCGCGCTCGCCGAGGACGCCGCCTTCACCTTCCTCTATCCGCATGTCGCCACGCATTGGCGCAAGGCCGGCGCCGAGATCGTTCCGTTCTCGCCGCTCGCCGATGAGGCGCCTGGCGACAATTGCGATGTCTGCTGGCTGCCCGGCGGCTATCCCGAGCTGCACGCCGGCCGCCTCGCGGCCGCGGCGAATTTCAGGGCCGGCATGGCGCGGTTGGCCGCCACGCGGCCGGTGCATGGCGAGTGCGGCGGCTTCATGGTGCTCGGCGAGGCGCTCGAGGACGCGTCGGGCGAGACGCATCGGATGCTCGGCCTGCTCGGTCATTCGACCAGCTTCGCCAAGCGCAAGATGAATCTCGGCTACCGCGAGGCGCGCCTGCGTTCCGCGTGTCCGCTCGGCAGCCAAGGCACGCTGATCCGCGGCCATGAATTCCACTACGCGCAGATGGTTGCGACCGGCAATGACGAGCCGCTGGCCGATCTCGCCGACGGACAAGGAAACCCGCTCGGCGCCTCTGGCTACCGGCGCGAAAATGTCAGCGGCACCTTCTTCCATGCCATTGCGAGGGGCGAGAGCATGATCCCGAAAAGTGGTAGCCGGTTTTCGGAATAGATCATGCTCAAACTCCAGATCCCCTCGCAACAGCAAATTCTCGAAGACATCGCGCTTTGCCTCGTCTTCTTCACCCGGCTACCGCTGCCGAGAGCCGACTTCGGTGGCCGCAGCCTTGCCGCTGCGATCTGGGCTGCACCCGTTGCCGGTCTCGCCGTCGCTCTGGCCGGTGCGCTGGTCTACGCCGTCGGGACGAGGCTCGGCCTTGCCGAGGGTCCTGCTGCAGCGTTGACCCTTGCCGCGATCTTGCTTGCCACTGGCTGCCTGCATGAAGACGGGCTTTCGGATGTCGCCGACGGCTTTGGCGGCGGCAAGACGCGCGACAGGAAACTGGAGATCATGCGCGACAGCCGCATCGGTGCCTACGGCGCCTGCGCGCTCGGCATCTCGCTGCTGATCCGCTGGAGCGTGCTCTCTGGTTTCGCCGGCCCGGCTCATGTCCTTTGGGCCCTCATTGCCGCGCAAGCGGCTTCGCGCGGCCTGCTCGGCGCCTTCATGCACCTGCTGCCGCCCGCTCGCAGCGACGGCCTCTCGGTTGATGCAGGCACAGTCACGGCCGAAACTGCCGGTATCGGTACCGCGCTCGGTGCGGTCGCGCTGCTGGCGCTTGGGTTCGGCGCCGCCGTTTTCGCCCTCATCCTGCTTGCGCTCATGTTTGCCGCCTTCCGCGCGCTGTGTATCAACCAGATCGGCGGTCAAACCGGCGACACCGTCGGTGCCCTCCAGCAGCTCGGCGAGATCGCAATCCTGCTCGTCGCTTCCGTTTCCCTTTCCTGACTCTGTTTCGGAGATTTCGCCCCCATGCCTTTCAAATCACTCAATGAACTGCGCGCCGCCTGCCTCGACCTGCCCAATGGCAGCGACGCCGCCGCCCATGCCGTCGCCCGCCGCCAGGACACGCTGACCAAGCCGCAAGGCAGCCTCGGCCGGCTGGAGACAATAGCCGCCTGGCTGGCGCGCTGGCAGGGCCGCGACATGCCAAAGCTCGACCGAGTCAAGGTCTTCGTCTTTGCCGGCAACCACGGCGTCACCGCGCAAGGTGTGTCGGCCTTCCCTTCGGAGGTCACCGTGCAGATGGTGGCGAATTTCGCTGGCGGCGGCGCCGCCATCAACCAGCTTGCCCGCATCGCCGGCGCCGAACTCGACGTCATCCCGCTCGACCTCGACCGTCCAACCGGCGACTTCACGCAAGGGCCGGCGATGGACGACGAGGCCTTTCTCGCCGCCGTCTCGGCAGGCTACGACGCGATCAGCAGGGATCTCGACCTAGTCTGTTTCGGCGAAATGGGTATCGGCAACACCACGCCGGCGGCAGCCATCTCGACCGCGCTGTTCGGCGGTAGCGCGGAGCGATGGACTGGGCGCGGCACCGGCGTCGACGACGCCGGCCTCGTGCGCAAGATCGTCGCCATCGAGGCCGGCCTGAAGCGCCACGCCCCGGCGCTTGCCGATCCGCTGAAGGTGGCGGCAGCCCTCGGCGGGCGCGAGCTTGCGGCGATCTTGGGCGCAACACTGGCGGCGCGCCATCTCGGCGTGCCGGTGCTGCTTGACGGCTTCGTCTGCACCGCCGCCGCGGCACCCTTGGCCGGGCTGCACCCAGCCGGCCTAGCTCACACCATGGCCGCTCACGTCTCAGCCGAATCCGGCCACCGCCGCCTGTTGGAGGCGCTCGGGCTGCCGCCCCTGCTCGACCTCGGCATGCGGCTCGGCGAAGGCTCCGGCGCCTGCCTCGCCGTCAACATCGTCCGCTCGGCATTGGAATGCCATGCCCGCATGGCAAGCTTTGCGGAGGCGGGGGTTTCGGAGAAGTAAGCGCTCGCAAAGTTCGGGCTGCGTCGATGAACCAACCTTCACAAATTTTCGGAGACCCCAAACAGGGGCTTCGCGATATTCTTGCTCGGATTATCGGAGATTTCGACAGCAAGAGCGGAGCTTTTGCCGGGCTGAAATACAATTCGCCGTGGATAGTGGCCACGGAGGATTGGGCAGAGCGATCAGGCCATACGGTCGAAGAGCTGTGCGAGATGATTTCTCGATGGCGGATTTCAATCTGCACTGGCGAGAAGACAAATCCGAAAATCGTTCAGACTTTTGAAGATCTTCGCAGCGCGGCGGAGGAATGGAGAACGGAGACAGGCTACCGCGACCCGCCTACACGCCTAACTCCCGAGATGACAAAATTTCCCAACTACAAGGAGTTGAAAGCACACAGCTGGACGCTGTGGAATTCCATGGGGCTGCAGGACTCATCATACGACTATGTTGCTCGGGACCTCAGTTTTCATGGAGCCATCGAAGACGTTTTTGGCCACAGGGTTACAGTGGGAATGACCATCAAGCTGGGGTATGGCGGGCCAATCTGGTTATATTTTCGCTTCCCCTACTATGCAAACGACGAGCCGACGTCCTTCCACCACCCAATTCTGTCGGGTTCGGGAATATGTGACGCGCTTCGGTTGCCAAGGGTTCCTGAACTCGAATGGATTGCCAGCAAAAGCAAAACAAGCTTCACAGAAGTCGAAAGCGTGCTGGCCATAACGCGGGCAACCCTCACCTATCTACGGCCCACCATCCAATAGAAATCAGGCTCGCCGACTGCAACCGGCTGATAGGTGCAACGTGCAAAAACGCCGTCACACGTTCTAGGGTCTTTCCACCAAATCCTGAAGATTTTTGGTGGGTGCGCACAGGATTGAACTGTGGACCCGCTGATTAAGAGTCAGCTGCTCTACCAACTGAGCTACGCACCCACTCGGCCGGCAAAACCGGCGTTGGCGGGCATATAGCCGCCGACATCCGCCATGTCCAGCCCTGCCGATTCATTTCCCGACAAATTGCCCAAGTGCCGCACATGGTCAGATGAAAAGCCTGCCTTCCGCCACCTTGACCGCATGGCCGCCGATGCGGGCGGCCGTCAGTTTGCCACCTTCGACATTCAGTTCGAGGCGAATGCGCGAAGGCCGGCCCATCTCCAGCCCCTGCTCGATCCACAGTTGTGAAACGCCGTCGGTCGGGCCGTCGAAATGCATGATCGCGCCAGCGAACGCGGCGGCCGCCGAGCCGGTCGCCGGGTCTTCGTAGGACGGATTGCCGGGCACCATCATGCGGACATGGAAGGCACTGTCGTGGTGCACCGTCTCGCGGCAATAGACATAGGGGCTGGCGAAGGCCCATTCGCTTTTACGCGGTGCCAGTTCCGACCACGCCTGGTTGTCCAGCCTGATCCGGGCAGCCGCCTCCAGATTGGCGACGGGGATGGTCACGTAAGGCACTCCAGCCGACCAGAATGAAACGCGGTGGTTCTCGAAGCCGATCTCGTGCGGCCCAAGGCCAAGGGCCGCGCCGATCGCCTCGGGATCGGCCGACAATTCCAGCTGCGCCGGCAGTTTCGCCAGGTCGAACTCGGCAAAGGTCGAACCATCGTGCTTGCTGACAGCGCAGCGCACCGGGCCGATATTCTCCTCGAGCACGAAGATGCCGGCGGCCTCTCCCGCCATTTCGGCGAGCGCTATCGCCGAGCCGACGGTTGGGTGGCCGGCGAACGGCATTTCGTAGTCGGGCGTGAAGATACGGATGCGGGCCCGGTGCTTCGGGTTGTCCGGCGGCAGCACGAAGACGGTTTCGGACAGGTTGAACTCGCGCGCCACCGCCTGCATCGCCGCAACGTCCAGCCCGTCACAGTCGAGCACCACGGCCAGCGGATTGCCGGCCAGCCGGTTGGTGGTGAATACGTCGTAAAACAAGTAATTCCGCGGCTGCATCTCAGTAAGTCCTCTGCCTCATTCCCAACATGAGCGAAATTTAATTTGAATTTTGAACCATAAGGCCTGATTTGTGCACTGATGGGATATCACTGAACATAGGGGTCCGGCGTGGACCAGATTGTCAATCTGCCAAAGACGGAATCCGCTTCCGCCATCGAGACGGCGCTCGGGCCCGACCACCAGGGCCTGAAGACAAAACGCCGTCGCGGTTGGCTTTACGCAGTGTTCGCACTGCTTGCCGTCGCCGCGAGTGTCGTCGGCTACCAGTGGTATGCGGGCTCGCCCGCCAAGATCGAGTATACCACGACACTGGCCGCCATGGCCGACCTTACCGTCGCGGTTTCGGCTACCGGCACGCTGCAGCCCCTCACCCAGGTCGATATTTCCAGCGAACTCTCCGGCGTCGTCCGCTCGGTCTCGGTCAACGAGAACCAACTGGTGAAGAAGGGCGATGTGCTGGCCGCGCTCGACACCGCCAAGCTGGAGGTGCAGATCGAGCGCGCCCAGGCCTCCGCCAAAGCAGCGGCGGCGAGTGTCGAGGACGCCACCGTGACCCTGGCCGAAAGCGAAAAGGCGCTGGCGCGCGCGGCGCAACTGACCAAGCGCGGCATGGCGACGGACCAGTCGCTTGAAGCGGCAACCGCCACGCGCGACCGCTCGAAGGCGGCGCTCGATATCGCCAAAGCCAACCTCGCCATGGCCAATGCCGATCTCAAGGCGCAGCAGACGGATCTTGCCAAGAGCGCCATCTACGCTCCGATCGACGGCATCATACTGACGCGCTCGGTCGATCCCGGCCAGACGGTCGCCTCGTCGCTGCAGGCGCCGGTGCTGTTCGTCATCGCCGCCGATCTGAAGAACATGGAGCTGAAAGCTGCGGTCGACGAGGCCGACATCGGCGCCGTCAAACCCGGCCAGCATGCGCGCTTCACCGTCGATGCCTTCCCGGAACGGCCATTCGACGCCGAAATCCGCGACATCTCCTATGCCTCGGTCACCACCGACGGCGTCGTCACCTACAATGCAAGGCTGGATGTCGACAATAGCGAGCTTCTGTTACGGCCCGGCATGACTGCCACCGTCTCGGTCATCACCAAGCAGGCCAAAAACGTGCTAACCGTGCCATCGATCGCCTTCCGCTACCGGCCGGCGCAGACGGCGGAGCGCGGCTGGAGCCTCACCGACCTGTTCACCGGTCGCATGGGACGCCCCGGAGGCAACCGCCAGCGCCAGGCGGCGACGAAGCCCACCGACGGCTCGCGCACGCTCTACTTGCTGGAGAATGGCCGGCCGCACCCGGTCAACGTCAGGGTCGGCTCGACAGATGGCGAACTGACCGAGATCGTCTCCGGCCTGGAGGAAGGCGTACAAGTCATTACCGCCTCGCAGCAGCGAAGCTGATCGTGGCATCGGGCGCGACCACCCTCATAGGCTTCGACAAGGTCTGGAAAAGCTATGGCCAGGGCGAGGCCCAGGTGCACGCGCTGGCCGGCGTCGACCTCGCCATCAGGCGCGGCGAATTCGTCGCCATCATGGGCCCGTCCGGCTCGGGCAAATCGACGGCCATGAACGTCATTGGCTGCCTCGACACGCCGACGGCCGGGACCTACAGCTTCGAAGGCATCGACGCCGGCCGTCTCGACCGCAACCGCCGCGCTCAGCTGCGCAACCTCTATGTCGGCTTCGTCTTCCAGGGCTATAATCTCTTGCCGCGCACCACGGCGGCCGAGAATGTCGAACTGCCGCTGATCTATCGCGGCGTCGGTGCCCGCGAGCGCCGCGGCCTTGCCATGCAGGCACTTGCCGAGGTCGGCCTTGTCGGCCGCGAGCATCATACGCCGGCCGAGCTGTCCGGCGGCCAGCAGCAGCGCGTGGCGATCGCCCGCGCCATCGTCACCAAGCCGACGCTTCTCGTCGCCGACGAACCGACCGGCAATCTCGACACCGCCCGCACGCACGAGATCATGGAACTCCTGACGCAGTTGAACAGCGAGCTCGGCCTGACCATCGCCATGGTCACGCACGAAGCCGATGTTGCCGGCTATGCGCAGCGCACGATCCGTTTCCTCGATGGCCATGTCGCCTCGGACACAGCCAGCCTCGAGATGGCCTAGCCATGATCTGGGAAACCGTCCGCCTCTCGCTCCGCTCCATCCGCCGCAACGTGCTGCGCTCGTTCCTGACGTTGCTCGGCATCGTCATCGGTGTCGCCGCCGTCATCGCCATGCTGACCATCGGCTCGGGCACCACCGAGAAGGTCAAGTCCGATATTTCCAAGCTCGGCAGCAACCTGCTCGTCATCCGTTCCGGCCGCCCTGCCGGGCCGGGTGGCCCGGGAGGGCTCGATCAGGTGGTCCGACCGCTGGGCGACAAGGACCTCGCAGCGCTTGCCGCGCATCTGGACGGCGCGCGCGCCATCTCGCCGGCCTCGCAAAAGCAGGTACGCGTCATTTTCGGCACCGAAAGCCTGACCTCGGGCGTCACCGGCACCGACAGCGCCTATCTCGATGCCCGCGACTGGAAACTGGTTTCGGGCCGCCCGTTCAGCGATTCGGAAACCCGCTCGGGCACCGGCGTCTACCTCATCGGCGAGACGGTGCGCCAGCAGTTCTTCGGCGCCGGCGACCCCGAAGGCGAGATCATCCGCGTCAACCGCACCTCCTGCAAGATCATCGGCTTGCTCGAACCGAAGGGCTATACCGGTTTCGGCCAGGACCAGGACAATGTCTTGCTGATGCCGCTCGCCGCCTATCAGCGTCGCATTGCCGGCAACCGCGACATCGATTCGATCTATGTCGCCGCCGACGACCGTACGCCAACCACGGTGCTGCAGACGCGCGTCGAGGACATCTTGCGCGACACGCGCCGCATCACGCCCGACCGTGACGATGATTTCTCGATCCGCGACATGACCCAAATCGCCGATGCCATGGCCAGCGCGACCACCACCATGACTGGCATGCTCGGTGCCGTCGCCGGCGTCAGCCTGCTCGTCGGCGGCATCGGCATTATGAACATCATGCTGGTGTCGGTAACCGAACGCACGCGCGAGATCGGCATCAGGCTCGCTATCGGCGCCCATGAAAAGCATATCCTCATCCAGTTCCTGGTCGAGGCAACCGTGCTGTCGCTGCTTGGCGGCATCATCGGCATCCTGATCGGCCTGGCCCTTGCCGGCCTCGCCTCGGTGACGCTGACGATCCCGTTTGCGCCAAGCCCGGCGGTCATCCTGCTTGCAGTCGGCTTCTCCGCGCTGATCGGCATGGTGTTCGGCTTCTTCCCGGCGCTGCGCGGCGCGCGGCTCAATCCGATCGACGCGCTGAGGCATGAATAGAGCGTTGCAGCAAATGTCGCCTCGCGACGCTGCCAATTTTATGTGCAACCTGCCCTTGTCGCAGCACAATCTTCAATGATAACAATGCTGTTGGGGACTAAGGGGGAATAATGGATGAGCAAGAAAGGGCGACTGGCTCTGGCGATTGTGATCGTCGAATCCGCCTTGGCAGGGCTTTGGTGGAATTTGATCCGTTATGGAATGGACAATCCCGATCGCGTCACCGCTGACTTCCAGCAGGTAATTGGGCAGACGATGGGAACGGCGATGGGGGCGCTCCTGGGTCTCGGCGTGCTGTTGTATTTTGTCGCTGGCCGTAGCGACCGCAAGGCTATTGAAGGCAGGTGGCGACGTTAGAGTCGGAATCCTTGCCCGCAAAGTGCCATTCGATCAGCGGTCTCATATGCGGCATCAAGCCGTCCGGCAGGTCGGCTGCATTGCGGATGATGACGGGGCCTTCGATTTCAGGCTCTGATTCGGCCGCGACGAAAGCGCTGATCCGCTGTGCCAGGTCGTCGGCGGAGGCCCTCTCGCGGTAGCGGCGAAAGATCACCGTGCCGCTTGTCGTCGACAGGGCGAAATGGCGCCTGCCGCGTGTCGCGCCTGACAGGTCGAGGCCGGTCTCTTCGCGCACCTCGCGGATCATGTTGAAGTCGACATCGACAAGGCCGTCGCGGAAATCGGTTGGCTCGAACGAACCGGCGGCGAAGTAGACGCGCCCGGCATTGACCGTATGCGGCGCCATGCGGATCGCCACCAGCGCATTGTCGCCGGCGACCAGCATGGCATGGGCATAGGCATGCTCGGCCCCGGCCACCTGTCGATTGCCGCGCCAAAGCATGAAGGTCGAATAACGCACCGCATGGCAGCGGCCGACGAGGCGATTGTCGCGATAGCTGAGTGCGGAAAGCAGCACCACGGTGCCGTCGAAAAGCGCCGGCCTGGCTGCGGTCTCACGCCGCCAGTTCGTGGCGATCGCCTCGGCATTATCGCGTTCGAACGGATGCGGCCCGGGATCGAGCCTGACGTCGATGGCATCGACGGGCAGGATGACGTTGCGCGGCAGATCGAAACTCACGCCGTTCTCACGCCATGTCGAGGGCAATTGTTACCGGGCAATGGTCGGATGCCTTCGGCCGGTCCCACCCGGCGCGTGGGAAGCGCTCGACCTCCTGGCCCGCCGGAAATATGGTCCGCCAGGGCTGGCCATTGCGGATGATATCGGGAACGGCGGTGGCGTTCTGCCTGGCTAGCGCCCTCGACAGAAGGATGTAGTCGAGCTGGCAGAGATGCCGCTCTTCCGGTCCGCGTGTGTGATAGAAAGTCCAGCGGTCCATTTCCGGCCGCCGCTCGACCGCGTTTTCGCAAAAACCGCCGGCAGTGAGCACGTCGATGCAGGACCGGGTCTCGTCGATGACCTCGAAGCGATAGCCGTCGACGGCATCGCCGGTAATCTTCACGCGCTGCCGGTAGTCGTTCATGTCGCCGCAGATTGCCCAGCGCTTGTCGGCGGCATGGTCCTTGCCGAAGCGCTCCTCGATGATCCGGCGCACCGCTTGCGCCTCGGCGATGCGCAGCGGCATTGTTGCTTCACGGCCGTCGAGGCCGTTGCGGGGCGAGCCCATCGACTTGAAATGCACGAGATAGAGCGTCAACGGCGCGCCGGCCACCGTCAGATCGATTTCCAGGCAGTCGCGCCGGAAGATGCGCTCATTGGCCTGATGTCCAAGTGCTGCCAATTCCGCCGTGTGCAGCCCGAATTGCTCGAACGTGACATAGGCGTAGCTGGTCATGCGCACGAATTCGATCGGCTGGCCCTGCGCGGTCTCGTTGCGCATCATCACGGCGACGTCGATGCCGCGCGAATCATTGCCGGCGGTGGTGTATTTCTGCCGGTAGCCTTGCCCCACCATCTTGAACAGATAGCCGTATTCGAAGGCCCTCAGCGCCTCGATATTGTCGACCTCCTGCATGCAGATAATGTCAGCGCGGGTGGCCGCGATCGCCAGTGCCGTCAACTGCCGCGTGTCGTCGGACTGCGCGATCGCCCGCGCCTGCTCGAGCATCTTGTATTCGGCCTCGCTCTGGATGTCGAAAAGCGCCAGCGTGCGGTCCTCGTTGAGCTGATTGCGGTATCCGGAATAATCAAACCTGTTCATCAGGTTTTCGACGTTAAAGGTGGCAAGGCGCAGCGACATGGCTTTGACCTTTGCCCGCAAGCGCGCCCGAAAACAAGTGCGCAGAAACCAAGCGGCTCTGATTGATCGCGCGCTCGCCATGGTTGACGGAACCTTTTTGTTCATCTTCCGTTCAGATGGAAAGTTCCATCAATGGGCCCTTCCCCCGGGGTATTCTGGGCGTGGGGCCTGAACCTTCGGAGAGTGCGATGAAACCGCTCTTTTTATCTTCCGTCGGATCCGGGCTGATGGCCCTCGGTCTGATAGCCGGCCTCTCGGCCCCCTCGCTTGCAGGGCCGATGCCCAAACTCCTGCTGCCGGTGGCGGGCAATGCCGCCGACATCGTGCAAATTCGTGAAGATTGGGCAGGCGGCAATGACAGGCAGATCTGGCGTTGGCGCAATCGCGGCTTTCGGCAATGGCACGGCGACAATGATTGGAGATGGCGGTCCAACAATTTCCGCGGCCGTCATTTTTCGAGACACTGGGACAATGGCGGCTGGGACGACAGCTGGCGCTGGCGCCACCATCGCCGCCATTACCGCCATTACCGCGGCGGCTACTATGATGATGGTGCGGGCGCCGCGATTCTTGGCTTGGGCCTGGGGCTCGGCCTTGGCAGCCTGTACAACAGCTACAACTACTACGACGCGCCGCCACCGCGCCGCTATTATCGCGCAGGGCGGCTGTCCAGCGCGCATGTCCAATGGTGTTACAATCGCTACCGGTCGTACCGCGCCTGGGACAATACCTTCCAGCCCTATTACGGGCCGCGCCAGCAATGCTACTCGCCCTATAGGTAAGCAGGCCGACAACAAGCATCATTCGGCGCCGTGCTTCGCGGCGCCATTTTCTTCCAGCCTGGAACTGCGAACATCGCCCAGTCCCGACTGCTGATAACGCTATTTTTATCAGGCAGGTCTAATAATCCTCCCGATCAGAACGCTCGAGACGCGAAAAATGGCTGGATTGCGTGCGATGGCCGAGGACGAACAGAGGGACAAACGCCGGCAGCGCGTCTTCAAGGGCGCGACGATCCTGACCGGCATGAGCAATTCCGAGGTCACATGCACGCTGCGCAACATGCATGCCGGCGGCGCCGAATTGAAGGTCTCGATCGACGCGCGCGTGCCCGATGAGTTCCTGCTCTATGTCCCGACCGACGGCGTTGCCTACAAGGCGGTGGTCCGCTGGCGCCGCGAGGACCGAATCGGCGTGATGTTCACCGGCACCCAGCCAAAGCCCAGTTGGCATTACGGCTGAGATCTCCCCTGCGCTATCCGGGTGGCAGGACTTGCAGTGTCTGCTCGTCAAACAGCGGCTCTTCCTGGCCGACACGAACGAACAGAAGCTTTCGCAGGTCGAGTGATTGCACCTCGAAATACTGAATGCCGTCCGGGGCTTCGCCCCATTCGCCGCAAGGCGGTTCGCCGACCTCGTCAGGGTTAGCGACGGCGTTCAACTCCTCACGATAGGCGGCGTCGGGACTAAAGATGTATCGCATGATGCCTACGGGCGTCGCCGCGTCGGTGTAAGGCATGAGCACGCAACGTGTGCTGATGGCTTTCCCGGCCTTCTCGGTAAAAATGCGCTGCAACGCAGCGTCGGCGGCTTCGCCCGGCAGCATATCGAAGACTTCGACGACGGGATCGACCGGCCCGCCGTCGCTGTATTTGATGGCAAGAGCATTGCCGCCAAGCTCGAAATAAATCTGGCGAAAACCGAAATCGCAGCGCTGCACCCAGGCAGCCAGCCCGACATCCTTGTCCGCCAGCCGTTCCCAGCTGCATTTGTCGACAGGCGGACGCGACGGCTTGCTTTGGTCGGCATGAGCGCCGGTTGCCATGGCCATAAGGACCGGCAGGGCGAAGATGCAGGCCGGCAGTCTCTTGCTATTCATCGCTACAACCCGTCAAGCTAAAGGCGTCCCAGGCTGAACCATCGGGATTGGCATTGGCGAAATCGGGCCATTCGGTAAAAATCGCGCCGAAGTCAGGCAACAGCAACCCCGCCGGTGCCGGCGAGGCTTCGCGGGAACTCAACTGCTCGGCACCGCCTGCGTTGAACGCATAGACCTG
The DNA here is from genome assembly GCF_055811175.1 of Mesorhizobium sp. WSM4828. Classification (NCBI taxonomy): domain Bacteria; kingdom Pseudomonadati; phylum Pseudomonadota; class Alphaproteobacteria; order Hyphomicrobiales; family Phyllobacteriaceae; genus Mesorhizobium; species Mesorhizobium sp. WSM4828. Next base: position 109,126 of record NZ_JBVVQK010000007.1, read on the forward strand.
CCCGTCCCACACTCTGCACAGCCCGGTGCCGTCCTCGAGACCCGCCTCACGATCGTCGTCGGTGCAGGTGTGCCGGATCGTGCCCACAGGAAACGAGTACTTGCCATTGATCCAGGTGATGTCCGACGGCAGACGAAGGTCGGTGTTGGGCACGATCAGCGAAAAGACCTCGGTCGTCAGCGCGGCCGGCTCGTTGTTGATTGGCCGGAACTGTATCGTCGCTCCCGAACGCGGCTCGCGATAGGTCGCATGGCTGAGCGAACATTCTGTTGCGTTCGCTGCTTGCAGCAGGCTCAGCATGCTCAGAAAAATAGCTGCTGCTTTGCGGATGATCATTTAAGTCCCTTGGAGCAGCATCATTGTGAAGTTTGATGCTTTAGCATGGCCCCCGGCCACGTCGAAAAGAAAGAATCGATGATGCGAAATCTCTTGATGCTTACTTCGGTCCTAGCATTTTCGTGCGGCCACGCCTCCGCCGCGGAACAGTATGTGGGCACATGGTCCGGGGACAGATCGAACTGTACCGCCGTTGCGGATGTTCAACGCCAGACTGTCTACACATTGTACCGCGACGCGCTGTCGGTCCCTGCTCTCGGCTGCGAACACGCAACGTTCCTCAAGACGCCAACGGGCTGGGTGGCGCGGGCCAGCCAATGCTACGGATCCGACCCGTCGGCCGAAGAGCCGTTCTCCCGTATCGTCCATATCGTTGGCAATGGGGCGACGGTAAGATTGACCTGGCCTGGCTTCGACAGCGGAATTCTTGTCAGATGCTGACGACAGGTGCCTTCTTCCGCTGGATATGCAGCATAGGACAGCAGTTTCAGATGACGCCTACCAGCAGCGCGGCTCCACCGAGGAAGCCAGCGGCGCAGACCCACAGGAGCCAAAGCCCGCTCACCCTGCATTCGAGAACCGCTGCAGCCGGATTGGCGGGATCGTAGTGGACCTCGACCTTGTCGCCCTCGAGGTAGCGCTGCGATTGACCGCTGACGAGGCTCGGCAGCGAAGCCGTCACGTTTGCCCCGAAAGCGATGCGATCGGCGGCGTAGCGCTGGCCGGCAACGCTATAGCTGTAGACGATGCGGGATTTGAAGACTGTTCGCCAGGGCCGATAGCCGCCTCCGGACCTGTCGCGGGTCTCGAATTTCTGCAGGCCCGAGGCATCGATGCGTCCTGCCGTGATGGGCCATTTGGCCGCCTGTTCCGCAAGTGACTTCTGAGCAAAGCCCATGCGTAGGACAAACAATCCCATGAAAAGCAGCAGGGCAGCCGCGCCGAGGTTCTGCGGCTTGGGCAAAAACGGCCGAATCGCTTCGAGGACGCCGCCGACGGCGAAGACCAATACCAGCGCGCCGACCACCAGTCCGGCCGAAAGCTGGACCATGAATTTGAAGGAGCCGTCGGGCATGGTGCGTTCGATCACGGCCTTGGCTGGATCGGCCGGATTGTAGAAGACGGTTACGCCGGCCCCGTTTGGAAATTTCGCAAGGGTTTCCGCCACCGCAAAGTTTCCAAGGTTCTCCTGCACGCTGTAGTGCGAACTGCGAAACTTCTTGCCGTTCACCTTGTATTCGAAGGTGATCGCCGGGAAGTTGCGCATCTCGGTCGCCCCTCTGCTGTCCGAACCGGATCCCGAACTGGTCACCTCGCGAGCCTCGACCCGCGACGAGATGATCTTTCCCGGCGTCGGAGACCAGCGGCTGGCCGCCCTCACCTCCCACCACTTCAAGAAGGTAACGAGGGAGAGCATGCCGGCAACCGCGCAGGCAAACCCGACCAACAGAAATTTGAGTTCCAAGTCTCACCCCCTTGGCACTTTTGTGCCATGCCCCGCACAGGCATATCACGGTGATCAGGAGAGTGCGCCTGTCCAGAAGCCTGGAAACCACACAATCTTGATGCAAAAAGGCCGGCGGATCGCTCCACCGGCCTTTCTTGATCGGCAATGAAATTGCGATCAGTTCTTGGCCTTGTCGACCAGCTTGTTCTTGGAAATTCCCGCGCGCCCGCAGGGCGAAGCCCGAGGACGCGTAACGAAACGAACGTGGATTTCCTTCAGTTCTTGGCCTTGTCGACCAGCTTGTTCTTGGAAATCCACGGCATCATCGCGCGCAGCTTGGCGCCGACTTCCTCGATCTGATGGCTGTCGTTGTTGCGGCGGATACCCTTGAAGCGCGCCATGCCGGCGCGGTATTCCTGCATCCATTCCGAGGTGAACTTGCCGGTCTGGATATCCTTCAGCACGCGCTTCATCTCTGCCTTGGTCTCGGCGGTGATGATGCGCGGGCCCGAGACGTATTCGCCCCATTCAGCGGTGTTCGAGATCGAATAGTTCATGTTGGCGATGCCGCCTTCGTAGATCAGGTCAACGATCAGCTTGACCTCGTGCAGGCACTCGAAATAGGCCATTTCCGGCGCGTAGCCGGCTTCCACCAGCGTCTCGAAGCCGGCGCGGATCAATTCGACCAGACCGCCGCACAGCACAACCTGCTCGCCGAACAGGTCGGTCTCGCACTCCTCGCGGAAATTGGTCTCGATAATGCCCGAGCGGCCGCCGCCGACGCCGCAGGCGTAGGAGAGCGCCAGGTCGAGCGCATTGCCCGAAGCGTCCTGGTTGACCGCGACCAAGCACGGCACGCCGCCGCCCTTCTGGTATTCGCCGCGCACCGTATGGCCGGGACCCTTCGGCGCGATCATCACGACGTCGACCGAAGCTTTAGGCTCAATCAGGCCAAAATGCACGTTGAGGCCGTGGGCGAAGGCGATTGCCGCGCCATCGCGGATGTTTGGCGCGATCTCGGATTTGTAGATGTCGGCCTGCAGCTCGTCGGGCGTGGCCATCATCATCAGGTCGGCCCACTTGGCGGCATCGGCTACGCTCATCACCTTGAGCCCGTCGGCCTCGACCTTCTTGGCGGTCGCCGAGCCGGCCTTGAGGCCGATGGCGATGTCCTTGACGCCGGAATCCTTGAGGTTAAGGGCATGCGCCCTGCCCTGGCTGCCATAGCCGATGATGGCGACCTTCTTGCCCTTGATCAGGTTGAGATCGGCATCGCGATCGTAATAGACACGCATTTTTCTTCCTTCCCGTTTTGAACCAGAGCATGATGCCGAAAGGTGTGAAGCGGTTTTCGGACGACATCATGCTCCATCTCTAGGTGTAGAGCCGGATTCAGATTTCAGGTCGATTCGACCTGAAATCATCCGGCTCTATGGGCCTTGCGGCCCGGTTTTTGCCCCGTAAAGAGCGAGAAACTGCTGCGTCGCCCGGACGGCATCGCCGCCGATCGCCGCATCAGTCAATTCCAGCCGGTCGCCAAGCAGCAGGCGGATCTGCACGTCACGGGCGACCAGCCCGAAAAAGGTGCGGAACGCCGTCTCAGCGTCGGAAAACTCGAGGAAACCAGCTTCCTTGCCTGCCTCCAGCACCGGCTTAAGGCGCCTGGCCAGCGCGAAGCGGCCATTCTCCAGCACGATGGCGCCAAGATCGTCCTTCCCCGAACTAGCATGGCCGACCGCCACCCGGTTCAGCGCAATCGACGTATCGCTGGAAATCACCTTGAGCCAGTCCGAAGCGAAGCGTTCGAGGCTCGCCGTCAGCGAAGCGAGGTCGAGCCCTTTGCGGTCGACCGGCACTACCCGCACCTTGGACGCCTGCCATTGTACCGTTGCCGTCAACAGCCCGTCGCGATCGCCGAACCATTTGTAGAGCGTCTCCTTCGAGCAGCTCGCCCGCCGCGCCACGGCGGTCATGGTCAACTGATCGCCCTCTTCGACCAGCAGGCGAAGGGCGGCGTCGAGCACGTCCTTCTGCCGCTCCGTCAGCGCCTCGCTGGTGTCGATGTCGGTCACAGCGTGCAACACAGTCTTTCCTCAAGAGGCAAACTCACCCGCAGTTCAGATACGAGATCGACGGCGTACCGTACGTTACGGTTCGGCTTATGGCGTATTGCCCGACCCGGCGCAAGCCCCTATTTCTGTAGCGCGCTCCATGCGGGGCATCACGGGAGACATGGATCATGCTCACCGGATTGCTTGCCTTGACCGTTGCCGCAGTGTTCGCGGGCGCGGCTATCTACGTCAGCGTCGCCGAGCAGCCGGCGCGGCTTCGCCTCGATGACAAGGCATTGCTGCAGGAATGGCAGCCTTCCTACAAGCGCGGCGCCGCCATGCAGGCCTCGATCGCCGTCATCGCCTGTATTCTGGGGCTCGTCGCGTGGTGGCTGACCGGCAATCTCGCTTATCTGGTCGGCGCCGTGCTGATCATCCTGCCTTGGCCATGGACGCTGCTGGTGATGATGCCGGCAAATAGGTTGCTGGAGGCGATGGACGCGAACTCCGTCAATCCTGAAGCTCGGACATTGATCGTCAAATGGGGCAATCTGCATCTGGTCCGCGTCGGGCTTGGCGTTCTGGCGACGTTGGCATTTCTCTGGGCCAGTGCCTGACCTCGCAGGTTCCACGCCATCTTCGGCATGTCATTCCGGAGCGGGCGGATCTCGCAGGTGCCCAAGCAGAGCTGACAGCCCATCGAGCTCATCATTGGAAAGCCGTGAGCCGACCAACTCCGCGATTGACCGGCCGTAGACAGCCCACATGCGGCGGCGCGTCTCGCGTCCCTTGTCTGTGACGCGGACTGTTTGCCCGCGGCCGTCATCGGCAACTGGAAGCTTCTCGACCTGCCCGTCGGCTTCGAGCCGCGCCAGCAGCCGGGAGATGTTGTACTGCGCAAACAGCGTGCGCTCTGTGAGTTGGAACGGCCGCAATCCGCCCTCGCCCGCCTCGGCAAGCTCATGCAGGACGTCGTACCAGGCAAGCGGCGGCAGGCCACTGTCCTTCAGCGCGTCCTCGGCTCGTTCCAACAACTGGCGCGAAACTCGCATCAGGCGGGCCCAGGCCTTGATGGCTGGAGGTGAAGGAATCCCGGTCATGATTGCATCGTAAGCGATAGATGCAATTGCATCAAGCTTGACGATCAATGCAAATGCATCTAGATAGATGCAATCGCATCAATCACGAGAGGCAATACCGATGAAGCATGAAATCTGCAAGATCGCCGACATTCCGGAAACAGGCAGCCTCATCGCTCCGTTTTTCGGCCGCGAGGTCCATGTCTACCGCAGCGGCGAGCGTATCCGCGCCGCCGCCAACGTCTGCCTGCATTTCGGTGGCCCGCTCGACTGCAAGGACGGCAAGCTCGTCTGCCAGTGGCACGGCGCCTCGTTCGACATGGCAAACGGTGATCGCCTCGAAGGCCCGGCGCCGAAGGGCTCCCGCCTGATGTTCCTCTCCACCCGCGTCGAGGACGGCGTCTTGAACTATGTCTGGGGAGAGTGAGATGACCGACAAGCTCACTCTCGTCAGCCATCATCTTTGCCCCTATGTGCAGCGCGCGGCGATTTCGCTTCGCGAAAAGGGCGTGCCGTTCGAGCGCATCGCCGTCGATCTCGCCAACAAGCCTGCCTGGTTCAAAGCGATATCGCCGCTCGGCAAGGTGCCGCTGCTCCGCGTTGAGCATGACGGTCAGGAGACGGTGATCTTCGAATCGGCGGTTATCCTCGAACTCCTCGAGGAAACCCAGCCCAATCCGCTTCATCCTGCCGATCCCTATGTTCGTGCCCGGCATCGCGCCTGGATCGAGTTCGGCTCGGCAATCCTCAGCGCCATCGGCCGCTTCTATTCAGCGCCGACCGAAAGCGCCTTCCTCGCCGAAAGCGGGGCTCTGTCGGCAATGTTCGATCGCCTGGAAGTGGAACTGGCGAACGGCGCGGCCGGGCCATGGTTCGCCGGCGAGCGCTTTTCGCTGGTCGACGCGGTCTACGGGCCGATTTTCCGCTATTTCGACGTCTTTGACCGGATCGGCGATTTCGGCATCCTGGACGGAAAGCCGCATGTCGAGGCTTGGCGCAAGGCACTGCACGAACGCTCATCCGTGAAGAACGCGGTCGCTCCCGATTATGCGCAACGCCTCCATGCATTCTTGCAGGCTAAGGGTTCGCACCTTTCGGAAATCATCCGCCAAGGCGATTCGACCATAGCGCTTCCGCAAGCCCGATCGGCTTGAACGGATCGGCCACGCGATCACCGTCGCGGCAACAAGCTGCGGGGGAATCTGTGTCAGCCTCGCCACCCGGCACTGTTTCTGGTCAGGTCGTTGTCTTCGGCTTTTCGGCTTCAGCCCTCGGCAGCATCGAAAACCTTCCGCGCCTCGCGTACAGCGCCGTGATTGAGCTCGGCCCATTGGATCAGCTGATGCAAGGGTCCAAACATCGAGCGCCCGAGATCGGTGAGGCTGTATTCGACGCTCGGCGGTTTGGTCGGAAAGACCTGGCGATGCACATAGCCGTCGCGCTGCAGATCGTGCAGCGTCTGGGTGAGCATGCGCTGTGAAATATCGGGCACGAGGCGCCGCAACTCGCCAAAGCGGTACGGCTTCTCGGCCAAGGCCTCCATCAGCAGCGAACTCCATTTATTGCTTATGCCCTGGATCACGTCGCGAACCGGGCAATCCGCAAGGTTTCCGCCACCGCTGCCTGCTTTATATATCTCGAGCTTCGATCTCAGATTGACGATCTTGCCGTCCATGGCTGGTTCCCTGGGTGTGCCTACCTCCCGCAAAACTGCCTTCTTTACGAGGATGGGTCAATTCCTATTTTAGTGCTGGTCTCTTTTTGAGACTAACATATGAACCCGCCGCTTCGGCGCAACGTCAGGACCTTTCATGACCGACACCCTTCTTGTCACCGGCGCCTCCGGCCAGCTTGGCCGCGGCGTCATCAATCATCTGCTTGACACGCTCAAGGTCTCGCCTCAGCGCGTCATCGCCGCTACCCGCAATCCGGAAAATCTGGCCGATCTGGCAGCCCGAGGCGTCACCATCAGGACGGTCGACTTCGACGACACCGCATCGTTGGCCAGTGCATTTACCGGCGCCGACAGGGTTCTGATCATTTCGACGAACGAGCTCGCCCTTCCGGGCAAGCGCCTGAAGCAACATGAGGCCGCGGTCGCCGCCGCAAAGAGCGCGGGCGTTTCGCATCTGCTCTACACATCGATGCCCAACCCGGAGCCGGGATCGCCGGTGCTGTTTGCGCCCGATCACCACGGCACCGAGCAGGCGATCAAGGCGAGCGGTATTCCCTACACCATCTTCCGTAACGGCTGGTACCAGGAGAACCTGTTCATGGCGCTCCCGCACGCGATCGCCTCGGGGCACTGGTACACATCCGCTGGAGACGGCCGCATTGCCCATGGCGCGCGCGACGATATGGCTGCCGCGATCGCCGCCGGCCTCGCTTCGAGCGCAGCCGAAAGCACGACATACACGCTGACCGGGCCCAAGGCCCACACGATGGCCGAGATTGCAGCCCTCGTCACCGAGGTCACCGGCAAGCCGATCGAAGTCGTCCAGCTTTCGGATGAAGCGCTGACCGAGGGATTGAAGGCAGCCGGCGTTCCCGAGGCTTTCGCCCCTGTTATCGTTTCCTTCGACACCAACACCCGCTCCGGCCGCATCAGCATGGTGACCGACGCGGTCGAGACGCTGTCCGGCAGGAAGCCGCAGCCGCTAAAGCAATTTCTTGAAGCAAACAAGGCGGCTCTGGTGAGCTGAGCCTGACAAATGGCCGTGCCCTTCAAGGGGCACGGTCATTGTTCAGATAGCCACCTGCGTCCCGATCTCGACGACACGTCCGGTCGGGATCTGGAAATATTCCGTTGCGTCGGCCGCCGTGCGTGCCAACCCGATGAACAGCTTGTCCTGCCAGACCGGCATGCCCGAATTGGGCGAGGCCTTGAGCGAGCGCCGCGACAGGAAGAAGGAGGTCGTCATGATGTCGAACTTCCAGCCCTGTTTGCGGCAGATCGCCAGCGCGCGTGGGATGTTGGGCTGCTCCATATAGCCGAAGGTCAGCGTCACCCGCATGAACAGTTCGTTGACCGTCTCCATCTTGACGCGCTCGCTGTCGGGCACGACAGGCTGCGGCGCCGTCACCACCGAAAGGATGACGTTTTGCTCGTGCAGCACCTTGTAGTGCTTCAGGCTGTGCATCAGGGCGGTCGGCGCGCTCAGCGGATCGCTGGTCAGGAACACCGCGGTGCCCGACACCAGATGCGGCTTCTTCTTCAGCAGATTGCCGGCGAGGAAATCGAGCGGAATCTCGTTCCGGCGCGTCTTGTCGAACAAATAGCGGCTGCCGCGGATCCAGGTCCACATGGTCATCACGATAACTGCGGCGATGGCCAGCGAGGACCAGCCACCTTCAAATACCTTGACTATGTTGGCGGCAAAGAAGCCGGTATCGACGAAGGCGAACACCGCCATCAACGCGATCGCGACGCCGAGCGGCCATTTCCAGATGCGCGTCATCACAACAAAAAGCAGTATATTCGTCACCAGCATGTTGCCGGTCACCGAAATACCGTAGGCCGAGGCCAGGCGGCTGGATTCGCCGAAGCCGACCACCAGCAACATCACCACCAGCGCCAGCATCAGGTTGATGCGCGGCAGATAGATCTGGCCCGACTGTTTTTCCGACGTGTGCTGGATAACGAAACGCGGCAGCATATTGAGCTGCACCGCCTGTCTGGTCAGCGAAAAAGCGCCGGAGATCACCGCCTGGCTGGCGATCACGGTCGCCGCCGTCGCCAGCACGACCATTGGAATAAGCGTCCAGCCCTGGTTCATCTCGAAGAATGGATGACCGACAACGCCGCCATTTGCCAGCACGAAGGCGCCTTGCCCGACATAGTTGAGCAACAGACAAGGGAACACGATTGCCAGCCAGGCGAGCACGATCGGCTTGCGGCCAAAATGGCCGAGGTCGGCATAGAGCGCCTCGGCGCCGGTGACGGCGAGGAAGACCGCACCAACCGTGACGAAGGCGACATCGGGCGAGTTGACCAGGAACGACACGATATAATGCGGGCTGATCGCCAGCAGGATTTCCGGATCGGCGATGATGTGGTTAATGCCGGAAAGGCCGATGGCCAGGAACCACAGCGCCGTGACTGGCCCGAACACCAAACCTACGCCGCCGGTGCCGAATCGCTGTACCGCAAATAGGATCGCCAAGATGGCCAGTGTCAGCGGCACCACATAGGGCTGGAATGTCGGCGTGACGACATTCATACCTTCGACCGCCGATAGCACCGAGATCGCCGGCGTAATGACTGCGTCGCCGAAAAAAAGCGCCGCACCGACGATGCCGATGCCGAGGATCACCGCCGAGCGCGTCGGGAAACTGTTGCGCGCCAGCGCCATCAGCGACAGCACCCCGCCCTCGCCGCGATTGTCGGCGCGGAGCACGAACATGATGTATTTGATGGTGACGGTGACCGTCAGCGACCAGATGATCAGCGACAACACGCCGAGGATGTCGCCACGGTTGGCGACGTTACCACCGGCCGATGCATGCAACGCCTCGCGAAATGCATAGATCGGGCTGGTGCCGATATCGCCGTAAACCACGCCGAGCGCGCCCAGCATCAGCACCTTGGTGCTGTGCTGCTCGACCTCAGAATGGCTCGATTGTTCGATAGGTTCTGCCTCGTTACCAGCATTGGTAAGGGCCATGGACGACACTCCGGTAAGCGGGCGGTGCTCTACGCTTGCTGCACTGCAATATCAAGTGCCGTCACGTAATGGCTCCGTCCCGATATTGCGAGTCCTCCAGACTTGGCAGACTCAGTCCCATCGGCAGACCACCTGGAATGTCGCAACGGACACGTTTTTAAATAGCCACCTGCGTCCCGATCTCAACCACACGTCCGGTCGGGATCTGGAAATATTCCGTTGCGTCGGCCGCCGAGCGCGCCAACCCGATGAACAGCTTATCCTGCCAGACCGGCATGCCGGAATTGGGCGAGGCCTTGAGCGAACGGCGCGACAGGAAGAAGGATGTCGTCATGATGTCGAACTTCCAACCCTGCTTGCGACAGATCGCCAGCGCACGTGGAATGTTGGGCTGCTCCATATAGCCGAAGGTCAGCGTCACCCGCATGAACAGTTCGTTGACCGTCTCCATCTTGACGCGCTCGCTGTCGGGCACGACAGGCTGCGGCGCCGTCACCACCGAAAGGATGACGTTTTGCTCGTGCAGCACCTTGTAGTGCTTCAGGCTGTGCATCAGGGCGGTCGGCGCGCTCAGCGGATCGCTGGTCAGGAACACCGCGGTGCCCGACACCAGATGCGGCTTCTTCTTCAGCAGATTGCCGGCAAGGAAATCGAGCGGGATCTCGTTCCGGCGCGTCTTGTCGAACAAATAGCGGGTGCCGCGGATCCATGTCGACATGATCAGCCCCATGCCGCAAGCGACCGTGATCGACACCCACCCGCCTTCGAGGACCTTCACGACGTTTGCGAGGAAAAATCCGGTGTCGATCGTGCCGAACAGCAGTGTGAGCGCCGCCGCCAGCGCAAGCTGCCATTTCCACCGGAACCGCATCACCACGAACAGCAGGATGGTTGTCATAAGCATTTCGCCAGTCACCGAAATGCCATAGGCGGAAGCCAGCGAACTCGAACTGCCAAAGCCGACCACCAGCAACATCACACCCAGCGCGACCACCAGATTGACCCGCGGCATGTAGATCTGGCCGGATTGCATCTCGGACGTATGCTGCACCTCGATGCGCGGCAGCAGATTGAGCTGCACCGCCTGGCGGGTCAGCGAGAAAGCGCCGGAGATCACTGCCTGACTGGCAATCACCGTCGCTGCCGTCGCAAGGCCAACCATAGGCATCAGGGCCCAATCGGGCAGCATCTGGAAGAATGGATTGGTGGGTTTGCCGCCGTTGGCCAGAACGAACGCGCCTTGTCCGAAATAATTGAGGAGCAAACAAGGGAACACCACGGAGAACCACGCCAGCACGATCGGCTTGCGCCCGAAATGGCCGAGATCGACATAAAGCGCCTCGGCCCCGGTGACCGCCAGGAACACCGCCCCGACCGTGACGAAGGCGCCGGTGGGCGTATTGGCCAGATAAGCGACTGCGTAATAGGGATTGATCGCCAGCAGGACCGACGGGTCGTCCAGCAGATGATAGACTCCGGCGGCGCCGATGGCCAGGAACCACGTTGCCGTCACCGGCCCGAACACGGCCGCCACCCTGCTGGTGCCGAAGCGTTGCACGGCAAACAGCATTGCCAGGATGACCAAGGTGATCGGAACGACAAAGGTTTCGAGCGTCGGGGTCACCACTTCCAGCCCTTCGACTGCCGAAAGCACGGAGATGGCCGGCGTTATGATGGCGTCGCCGAAAAAAAGCGCCGCGCCGCAAAGTCCGATCCCCAGAATGAACCGGGCTCCCTTTGGATAAGCGTTGCGTGCAAGCGCCATCAGCGACAGCGTGCCGCCCTCACCCTTGTTGTCTGCTCTGAGCACGAAAGCGACGTATTTTATCGTGACGATGATCGTTAGCGCCCAAACGATAAGCGACAGCACGCCGAGGACATCGTTGCGCGCTACCGGTCCCGACGATGCGTGCAGCGCTTCCCGAAACGCGTAGATTGGGCTCGTGCCGATATCGCCGTAAACCACGCCCAACGCGCCCAGCATCAAAACTCTGGTGCTGTGCTGCTCGGCCTTGGAGTGGCTGGATTGCTCGATGGATTCTGCCTCGCTACCAGCGTTGGCAAGGGCCATGGACGACACTCCCATAGACGTGCGGTGCTATGCTGCGGGGATGGAAAGAACGCGCTGCCATGCCGGGAACGCACGGCCCATCGGCTCGCCTCTCTCCTCTACCAGCCACAAGCCTTCAGAAACCGCCTGACCGTTGCGGCCATGCCATACTCCAACGCATCGGCTGTCAACCCATGTCCGATCGACACTTCGGCCAATGCCGGGATGCGCCTGGCCAGTGCCGGCAAATTGCCCACCACAAGGTCGTGCCCGGCATTGACCTGGAGCCCTGCGGCCAGTGCGGCGTCCGCCGTCGTTCCCAATTTCTCCAATTCCTTCGCCGCTTTTGCCGAATCGGAATGATAGCTGCCATATGGACCCGTATAGAGTTCGATCCGGTCGGCGCCGGTGTCGCGAGCGGCGTTCACGCCAGCGGGATCCGGATCGGAGAATAGTGACACGCGAAAGCCTCCCTTCTTCAGGCGCTTGACGACCGGTGTCAGGAACGCAGCCTCGGCGGCGAAGTTCCAGCCATGGTCGGAAGTCGCCTGCGCCGGGTCGTCGGGCACCAGCGTCACCTGTTCCGGCTGATGCTTTTCCACAAGCGCCAGGAACTCCTCGGTCGGATAGCCCTCGATGTTGAATTCCGCATTCGGGAACTCGTCGTCGATCAGCGCCCTGATCTCAGGCAGATCGGAATGCCTGGTGTGCCGCTCGTCGGGTCGCGGGTGCACCGTCAGCCCGTGCGCTCCGGCGGCAAGGGCGATGCGTCCGAGCCCCGTCACGCTTGGCCACGGCAGGTCCCGCCGGTTGCGCAGCATGGCGATGGCGTTGAGGTTGACGGAAAGCTTTGCAGGCATTTGCACGGTTCCAGGCTGATCTCGGCGCGCATCTATACCGTCTTTACGGGGAACAGACAGAGGGTTTCAGGTGTTCCAATGGGAACGAAGAAAATCGAGCGCAAGGAGTTTCCGGTTGAATTTTCTCGACGACGTGCCGGCGGTCCGCCGCATCGACACCGATCGCGAAGATCTCTTCGCCATCGATGTCGTCGGCCATGTCACCGCGGCCGACGCTGAAAACCTGTTCGGATTGCTGGAGGCGGCCTACGCGCTGCACCCGAAAATCGATGTGCTGGTGCGCCTGATCGACCATGAGGGTGTCGACTGGACCGATGTATCGGACGAGACGATCGAACAGGGCATAGCTCATGCGGTGGAGCATATCAGCCGCTGCGCGGCGGTGGGCGAGCCGAACTGGATAGCGGAGGCAAGAGCCTTTTTGCCCGCCTCTTTGCCTATCGAACTCCGGCATTTCGGGGCCAAGGACGAAGCCGCCGCCTGGGAATGGCTTGGCGCCAGACCGATCGCCCAGCGCTGATACCGCCACCCTATCGGACGATCGTCAGCCGTTCGGCCGCGCGCGTGATGGCGGTGTAGAGCCAACGCTGCCGGGTTTCCTTGAATGCCCAGCTTTCGTCGAAAAGCACGATCTCGTTCCACTGCGAGCCCTGCGCCTTGTGCACGGTCAGCGCGTAGCCATAGTCGAAATCGTCGAACCGTTTCTTCTGCTGCCAGGGAATGTCGGCGTCGGGATCTTCGAATGCAGCCTTGAGCAGCTTGATCTTGGCGACGCCGCGATCCGGGTCGTCTTCCTCCGGCGAAACCAGCAGATTGATGCCGGGCTTGACCGTCTCGCGCGACGAGGTCATCACCTTCCACAGCGAGCCGTTGAGCAGTCCCTTGGCCGGATCGTTGCGCAGGCAGACCAGCTTGTCGCCGGCTTGCGGATAATCGGCGTTGAACCCCTTCAGCTCGCGCAGCCGCTGGTTGTAACGGCGGCGCGTACGATTGGTGCCGACCAGCACCTGGTCCGCCTTCAGCACCAGTTCCTGGGTGACGTCTTCCTTGCCGATCACTTGCGCCGCGCCATAGTCGCCGCGCATGAACTCGCGGCCCTCGCGCACGTCAAGCGCAAGCCGGATGATCGGGTTGTCTCGCGCCTGGCGATGGATTTCGGTGAGCAGAATATCCGGCTCATGGTCGGTGAAGAAGCCGCCGCCGGAGATTGGCGGCAACTGGCCGGGATCGCCGAGCACCAGGATCGGCGTGCCGAAGCTCATCAGGTCACGGCCGAGTTGCTCGTCGACCATTGAGCATTCGTCGATGACGACGAGCTTGGCCCGCGAGATCGGGCTTTGCCGGTTAAGCGAAAATGTCGGCGACATCGATGTCTTGCCGGTCACCTCGTCCGCTACCGATTCTTCGCCCTTCGGCCGGTAGATCAGCGAATGGATGGTACGGGCATTGACCGCGCCTTTGGAACGCAGCACCTGCGCCGCCTTGCCTGTAAACGCGGCGAACTGCACCTGGCCGTCGACATGCTCGGCGAAATAGCGCGCCAGCGTCGTCTTGCCGGTGCCGGCATAGCCGAACAGCCTGAACAGCTGCGGCTTGCCGGCTTTCAGCCAGCCGGCCACCGCCTTCAGCGCCTCGTCCTGTTGAGGAGAGAATTCCATCAGCGCGACAGACCGGATTCGCGAGGGAAAGACAAGGTGACTGCCGTCACCATCAATTTTCATCGCCGGCAATTACGCCGCTGCGACAGGGTCAGGCTATCAGTGACGAACAGGAACGTAAAGAGAACAAGACCACGCGACCGCAGCTTACACAGCCTGCTGTGGATCGTTCTCCAGAAGGATCGGCTTGCCATGCGGCGTTGCGTGCGCGGCGCGCTCCCAGGCAGCGGCGATCGCGTCCACATCGGTCTTCGCGGCCAGACCTTTCGAAGCAAGCAGCTTTTCCAGCGCCACCAGCCAGTGCTCGTAGTAATCGTGACCGTCGCGCGCGGCGCCCGGCCGCTTCACCTCTGCCGACAAAGCATCCGCCCATTCACTCCACGAAAACAGCCCGTTATCGTGCAGTGCCACCGTCATGGCAAAGGCCTCTGCTTGCCACGGCTCGGCGAAAACCGGCGCCTCGAAACCGGCGGGCAGCATGGCGGCGACTGAGCCCGTCTCACGCCGGCTCAAGGTAGCTCTCCCAGGCATCGATCGACACAACAAGTGTCGGGTCGGCGCCCTCGCCCCAGATTTCGCCGCCGGTGAAGGCCACGGTATAGACCCATTGCGGGTTTTCGCCCTGGCCGTGCGCATTGGTGTCGGGAAAGACAAAGCCGTCGCGCACGGCCTCGACGACGCCTCGCTTGCCGCGGGCATAGCGCGGCAGCCTGGTATGGCCGGTCGGATGAAAATTCTTGGTTCGCACGAGGTCGCCCGCCTTGAACCGCCGCGGGGCGGCGACAGGCCGGTCGCAGGGCCCGCCCTTGGCCAGCACCGCCGGAACATCCTTAGCCTTCAGCACCCGTTTGGGTGTCGCTGCGGGGTCGACTGCGTCGCCCGTAGCCAGGTCGCGGTCGCTGACGAAACCGTGGCGTTTGAGCAGCACCTCCAGCGCCTTGATCCATATCTGGTAGTAGCTGGAGGCATAATAGTCCGCTGGATGCAGCGATTCCCGCGCGTGCCGACTCTCGTCGATGGTCCAGGCGCCCAAGGCGCCGGCGCACAACGTTACGCCCAGCGCCCGCCTTTCCCAATCGGCATGGAAATAGGGTTCGTCCGGTTCGGGCGCGACCGGCCCGAAACCCATCTGGCCGCCGAGATCCTGCGGCCCGTTCATGCCGGCTCCCGCGCCAACGCCGTGCCGATCATGGCATCGCGCGTCACCAGATCGGCGAGCCGTGCCTCATCCCAGCCCTCCGTACCCCGGGGGCGCATAGGCACCACCAGATAGCGCAGCTCGGCGGTCGAATCCCACACCCGGATTGTCGTCGTCGCCGGCAAGGTCAGGCCGAATTCCTCGAGCACGCCGCGCGGATCGATCACTGCGCGCGAACGGTAGGGCGGCGCCTTGTACCAGACTGGCGGCAGGCCAAGCACCGACCACGGATAGCAGGAGCATAGCGTGCAGACGACGAGGTTGTGCGTGTCGGCCGTATTGAACACCGCCTGCATGTGCTCGCCTTGCCGGCCGGTGTAGCCGAGCGATTCGATGGCCGCCGTCGCATCACGCTTCAGCCATGCGGCAAACCCGGGATCAACCCAAGCCTTCGCCACCACCTTTGCGCCGTTGCGCGGCCCGATCTTGGTCTCGTAGGTGTCGACGATGACATCGATCGCCGCCGGATCGATCAGGCCTTTGCGGGTTAGAATCGTCTCCAGTGCGCGCACACGCGCCGCAAAAGCATCAAGCTCGTTGTCGTGGTCATGGTCATGCGGCATGACGTCAAATTACGATCGCGGGCCCCCGGCCGCAAGCACCACGGCTTGGGCCAGCGCTATTCGGCTGCCGCCTTCTGCGGCACCGGTTCTTCCTCCTCGTCGAACAGTGACGGCTGGTCGACCACTTCGACCGGGCTCGGCTCGCCCCGGCGCCGCGCCCACAACCTGACGAGCCAGCCGGAAAAATGCTCCATGTAGACGTAAATGACGGGCGTGACGAACAGCGTCAGTGCCTGCGAAGCGACGAGACCGCCGACCACCGCCACGCCAAGAGGCTGGCGCAGTTCCGCACTGGCACCGGTGCCGAGCGCGATCGGGATGGTGCCCATCAGCGCGGCAAGCGTGGTCATCATGATCGGCCGGAAGCGCATCAGGCAGGCCTTGTGGATGGATTCGACGGGCGACATCCCCTCGCGCCTGAGCTCTAGCGCCACGTCGATCATCATGATGCCGTTCTTCTTGACGATGCCGATCAGCATCAGGATGCCGATCACAGCGATCACCGACAAATCCATCCCCGCCAACCGCAGTGCCACCAGCGCGCCAAGCACCGCCGACGGAAGCCCGGTCAGGATGGTGAGCGGGTGGATGAAGCTCTCATAGAGCATGCCGAGCACGATATAGATGGTCAGGATCGCGCCGCCGATCAGCAGTCCCTGGTTGGAAAGCGAATCCTGGAAGGTCTTCGCCGTGCCCGAGAAAGTGGTCGAGATCGTCGGCGGCATGCCGATCTTTTCCTTCAGCGCATTGATATGGCTCACGCTGTCGCCGAGGGCCACGCCTTGCGGCAGATTGTAGGAGATGGTCACTGCCGGAAGCTGGCCAAGCTGATTAACGGTCAGGGTACCGGCGGTCCGATCGACACGCGCGAACGCGCCGAGCGGCACCAGGCTGCCGCTCGCCGTTCTCACCTTGATCGCCAGCATCCGTTCGGGCGACCACTCGATCTTCGGGTCGAGCTCCATGACCACTTTATAGCTGTCGGCCGAACCGAAGATGGTCGAAACCTGCTGGGTGCCGAAACCGCCATAGAGGCTGGAACGCAACGTGTCGGTATCGACGCCAAGCGTCGATGCCTTGTCGCGGTCGATCACCAGCGTCGCCTGTAGCGCGTTGTTCTGCAGGTCATTGGTGACGTCGGTGAAGGCGGCATGATCGGCGGCCATCGCGTCCGTAAGCCTTTGCGCCCAGACGTTCGTCAGGCCGGTATCGAGGCCCTGCACGGCAAGCTGGTAGGCACTCGCCGAAGAACGCGCGCCGAGCCGCAGGTTCTGCACGGGCTGCATGTAGGTTTCGATGCCGGGCACATTGGCAAGCTGGCGCCGCAGATCCGAAAGCACCTTGTCGATGTTCGGTCGCTGGTCCTTGTCTTTCAGCTGCACAAACAGCTGGCCCTGGTTGAGCGCATTGTTTCCACTACCCGCCGACCAGCCGACATGCGCGACGTAAGGCGAATGGGTGAAGACATCCGCCACTTGCCCCTGAAGCTTCACCATGGCGTCAAACGAAATATCCTGGCGCGCGATGGTCGTCACCGAGACCTGGCCGATATCCTCCTGCGGGAAGAAGCCCTTCGGCGAAATCTGGATCAGCCAGACCGACAGCCCGGCGGTTACCAGGAAGACAAGGAAAACCAGGAAATTGTGGCGCAGGCAGAATGTCAGCAGCCAGTCATAGCCCCGCATGAAGACGTTTTGCCTATGGTCCTCGCCATGCGCCGCCTTCTGCTCGGCTTTCGATAACGACAACAGCCGCGAGCACAGCATCGGCGTCAACGTCAGCGAGACAAACATCGACGCCAGGATGGCGACCGTCACCACCACTGCGAATTCGTTGAAGATGCGCCCGATCACGCCGCCCATCAAAAGCACCGGAATAAACACGGCGACCAGTGAGACCGAGATCGAGATGATGGTGAAGCCGATTTCGCGGGCGCCCTTGAGCGACGCCTCGAGGGCAGAGAGCCCGTCCTCCTCCATATGGCGGAAAATGTTTTCGAGCATGACGATTGCGTCGTCGACGACAAGACCGACCGCCAGCGTCAGCCCCATCAATGAGACGTTGTCGATGGAAAAGCCGAACAGGTACATCACGCCCAGCGTTGCGATGAGCGAAATCGGCACCGCCACGGCCGGGATGACCGTCGCCGTTACCCGGCGCAGGAACAGGAAGATCACCATCACCACCAGCGCGATGGTGAGCAGCAGCGTGAACTGCACGTCGTCGACCGCCTCGCGGATCGACGTCGAACGGTCGTTGAGCAACTGGATGCTCGCCGCCGCAGGCATCTGACCCTCGAAGGAAGGCAGCATCGCCTTGACGCGGTCGACGACATCGACGGTGTTGGCATCCGGCTGGCGCTGCACCGCCATGATGATGGCGCGGGTGCCGTCGTACCAGCTTGCCGTCGTCGTGGTTTCGACCGAATCGATGACGCGGGTCACCTCGCCGAGCCGCACCGGATGGCCGTTCTTGGTGGCGATGATGATGTTGGAGAACCCCGCCGCATTGGTGAGCTGCGTGTTCGCGGTGATGGTCAGTTGCTGTTTGTTGTTCTTGAGCACGCCGAGCGGTGTGTTGCTGTTAGCCGAGGCGATGGCCGTCTGCAACTGGTCGATCGAGATGCCGCGAGCGGCGAGCGCCGTCGGATCGATCTGGACGCGCACGGCGTATTTCTGCTGGCCATAGATCGAAACCTGCGCAACGCCGTCGATCGTCGACAGCGACGGCGAGATCACATTCTCGGCAAAGGCATCGAGATCGGTCAGCGGAATGGTGTCGCTGACCAGCGACATCAGCAGGATCGGCGCGTCGGCTGGATTGACCTTGCGATAGCTCGGCGGGCTGGTCATCTCCGGCGGCAATTGTCGTTGCGTGCGTGCGATCGCCGCCTGCACATCGGCGGCGGCGGCGTCTATGTCGCGGTTAAGCACGAACTGAATGGCGATCGAGGTCGAGCCGAGCGAGTTGGTCGTCGAGATCGAATCGATGCCTGCGATAGTGGCAAACTGTTTGATCAGCGGCGTTGCCACCGAGGTCGCCATGGTTTCCGGCGAGGCTCCGGGCAGCGAGGCCGAGACGTTGACAACCGGGAATTCCGCGCTTGGCAGCGCCGCGACCGGCAGGAATTTGTAAGCAAATAGCCCGCCCAGAACCAGGGCGAACGACATGAGCAGCGTGGCGACGGGCCTGCGGATGCAGAATTCGGAAATCATGGCCGTGTTCCGCCCGTCCGGTCAGCCTCGGCGACCTTCGGAGCCGCCTGATCGCCGGTGCCGGTGGAAGCCTTGCCTTCGCGCACCGCCGCGCCGTTTTTCAGCTTGGTCTGGCCCTCGACGACGACACGCTCGCCGCTTTTCAAACCCTGACTAATCGCGGTGTTGGCACCTTCTGTCAGCGCGACCTGCACCGGCCGCATTTCAACGGTGTTGTCCGGCTTGATCACATAGACGAACGGGCCCTTCTGGCTGGGCTGGACGGCAACCGTCGGAACCGACGTCATTTGCGGCATGATGCCGGCCTCGAGCACGACGTTGACATATTGGCCCGGCCACAGCGAAAGATCGGCGTTGGGCACGCTGGCCCGCGTTGCGATCGTGCCGGACGCCGTGTCCACGCTGGAATCGACGAAATCCAGCGTTCCCTTGCCGATCGGCTTCGGGTCACCGTCCTTGGTCAGCGTTACCGCACCTTGCTGCGGCGCCGCCAGCGCCTTGTGCAGCAAGGCAAGATCGCTTTCCGGAAGATTGAAGTTCACCTGCAGCGGGTCGATCTGCGTGATTGTCACCAGCGGGGTCGACGTGCTGCTGCCGTTGCTGGTGGTGACGAGGTCGCCCACCGCGACGCTGACGGCCCCAAGCCTGCCGGAGATCGGCGCCCTGATTGTGGCGAAGCCAAGCTGGATTTGGTCAGCATCGATCGTTGCCTTATCGGCGTCGACGGTGGCCGCGGCGGATTTTTGCGCCGCGACGGCCTGATCGTAGGTTTGCTGTGTCCCGGCCTGCCTGGCGACGAGATTTTTGGCGCGCTGAAGATCGGCCGTCGCACTGGCAAGCAGTGCCTGGTCTTTCGCGAGCGTCGCCTGATCGCGTGCCAGTTGCGCCTTCAACGAGCGATCGTCCAGCGAGAACAGAAGGTCTCCGGCCTTCACCATCTGTCCGTCCTTGACCGCGATTGCAACGATCTGGCTCGAGACCCGTGCGTTGATGCTGACCACGGCAGGAGAGGACACGAAGCCAATGGCATAGCGCCGGACCGGGAAATCGGCCGTCGAAGCGGTGGCGGCAACCACCGAAGTCGAACGAGCGGCATTTGCCGCTGCAGCGGGCTTGTCCGCCGCCGTCTGCTTCGCCGACAGCATCTGCTGAAGACCGCTCATCGCGCTGGGCGAAAGATAGAGCCACGCCGCGGCAACGCAGGCTGCAGCGATCACCGCAAATACGATCTTTCCGCGCATCGACAAAAGGCCTCTCAATCCGACACGCCGTTATCCGGTTGCCGCAGTCTAGCTCAACTCGCAGCCTCTTGCCGCGCTTTTGCCAGATAATAGAGGATGCCGAAGGCGAAAAAGGGCCAAAACCCGTCATTACGAAGATTTAATGTGCAGTGCACAATAGAACGCAGCTAACGCAGCATCGGCCACAGCGTCGCCGCAAGCATCACGCCCATGGCGATGTTGAACCATTTGAGCCGCGCCGCATCCGCCAGAAAACCGCGCAGCGCCATGCCGAAACCGGCCCAGGTCGAAATGCTCGGCAGCATGACGACGGCGAACGCGGCCGCGATCAGCACCACGGACACAAACGGGCGTTCCGGGTTGGTATAGACGGCCATGGCTGTAATCGCCATCACCCAGGCCTTGGGATTGACCCACTGGAAAGCCGCAGCCTCGATGAAGCGCATCGGCTGGCCCTTCGCCTCGCCTTCGCCGCCGAGCGAGCGCGACATCGCGATCTTCCAGGCGAGATAAAGCAGGTAGAGGCCGCCGGCGATCTTCAACCCGGTATGCAGCACCGGAAAGGCCGTCAACATGGCGCCAAGCCCGAAGCCTACGGCAAGCAACAGCACAAGGAAGCCGAAGCCGATGCCGAGCATGTGTGGCACGGTCTTGACCAAGCCGAAATTCACGCCCGATGCCAGAAGCATGAAGTTGTTCGGGCCCGGTGTGATCGAGGTCACGAAGGCATAGACCAGCAGGGCGAAGAATGCGTCGAATGTCATGGTGTTCCCCCAATCACGCCAGCATCGTTGTCCCTTACTGCGGATCCTCAAAAGCCATCCCGGGCGCGGCCGGCAATGCGATCGATGGCAAAAGCGACGGGCAGAGCCAAAGCCGGACGATCACATCCCTTGCGGGCCGCGGTTCATCGCCGCCACCCCGGTACGGCAGATTTCGACCAGCCCGAGCGGTTTCATGATGGCGATGAACTGATCGAGCTTGGAGCCCTTGCCGGTGATCTCGAAGATGAAATGCTCGGTGTTGGCATCGATGACGCTGGCGCGGAATGCATCGGCGAGCCGGAGCGCCTCGACGCGGGCTTCGCCGGTGCCGGCGACCTTGACCAGCGCGAGTTCCCGCTCCAGTGGCCGCTCCTGTCCGAATTCCTGCGACCGCACGGTGAGATCGACGACGCGGTGCACCGGCACGATACGCTCGAGCTGGTGCTTGATCTGCTCCAGCACGTGCGGCGTGCCGCGCGTCACGATGGTGATGCGCGACAGGTGCTTTTCGTGCTCGGTTTCCGAGACCGTCAGGCTCTCGATGTTGTAGCCACGTCCGGAAAACAGGCCGATGACCCGGGCAAGCACGCCCGGCTCGTTGTCGACGAGGACCGAAAGCGTGTGGTTCTCTGGTTTTTCCGTCTCCTTGGCGATGAAATAGGCGGAGCCGGTCGGTTGCAACTGTGCGTTCATGACATGAATCTCGGTTTCAAACTTTTGCGCTAATCCGCTGTTTTCGCACAGCTTCCTTGAACCAGGCTACACCAGTTCCCTGCCCTTGGCGTCGATCGCGTTGGCCACAGCCTCGTCGGTCGCCTCGTCAGGCAACAGCATCTCGTTATGCGCCTTGCCCGACGGGATCATCGGGAAGCAGTTGGCGAGCGTCGCCACGCGGCAGTCGAACAGGACGGGCTTCTTGACCGCGATCATCTCCTTGATGGCGTCATCGAGCTCGTCCGGCTTGTCGCAGCGAATGCCGTGGCCGCCATAGGCTTCGGCGAGCTTGACGAAATCCGGCATCGCCTCGGTGTAGGAGTGCGACAGCCGGTTGCCGTGCAGCAGCTGCTGCCACTGCCGCACCATGCCCATATACTGGTTGTTGAGGATGAATATCTTGATCGGCGCCTCGTGCTGCACCGCCGCGCTCATCTCCTGCATCGTCATCTGCACCGAAGCGTCGCCGGCGATATCGATGACCAGCGCATCCGGGTGCGCGATCTGCACGCCGAGCGCGGCCGGCAGGCCGTAGCCCATCGTGCCCAGTCCGCCAGAGGTCATCCAGCGGTTCGGCTTCTCGAAGTGATAGTGCTGTGCCGCCCACATCTGATGCTGGCCGACCTCGGTGGTGATGTAGGTGTCGAGGTCTTTGGTCAGCGCATAGAGCCGCTGGACGGCATATTGCGGCATGATCACCTCGTGGTTCATCTTGTAGGCGAGCGAATCCCGGGCGCGCCATTTGGCAATCTGCTCCCACCACGGGTGAAGCGCTTTCTTGTCGG
The DNA here is from genome assembly GCF_055811175.1 of Mesorhizobium sp. WSM4828. Classification (NCBI taxonomy): domain Bacteria; kingdom Pseudomonadati; phylum Pseudomonadota; class Alphaproteobacteria; order Hyphomicrobiales; family Phyllobacteriaceae; genus Mesorhizobium; species Mesorhizobium sp. WSM4828. The sequence goes on from NZ_JBVVQK010000007.1 coordinate 131,751, forward strand.
CCTTGGCGGTTGCCCGCCACAGCCGCACCAGATCTTCCAAGACGCGACCGACATCGCCGATGATCGGCACGTCGGTGTGGACGTTCTTGTTGATCGACGACGGGTCGATGTCGATGTGGATCTTCTTCGAATTCGGCGAAAACGCCGTCAGCCGCCCGGTGATGCGGTCGTCGAAGCGCGCGCCGATGCAGAGCATGACGTCGCAATCGTGCATCGCCATGTTCGCTTCATACGTGCCGTGCATGCCCAGCATGCCCATCCAGTTCTTGCCTGACGCCGGATAGGCGCCGAGGCCCATCAGCGTCGAGGTGATGGGAAAGCCGGTGAGGTCGACCAGCTCGCGCAGCAGATGGCTCGCCTCCGGGCCGGAATTGATGACGCCGCCGCCCGAATAGATGATCGGCTTCCTGGCGCCGGCCATCAGCTCGACCGCCACCTTGATCTTTTCCAGATCGCCCTGGACCTTCGGTTGGTAGCTGGTGCGCGGCGCCGTCTGCGGCGGGACATAGATACCCCTGGCGAACTGAACGTCCTTCGGGATGTCGACGACGACCGGACCGGGGCGGCCCGTCGTTGCCACATGGAAGGCCTCGTGGATCGTTGCCGCGAGCTCGTTGACGTCTTTCACCAGCCAGTTGTGCTTGGTGCAGGGTCGCGTGATGCCGACCGTGTCGCACTCCTGGAACGCGTCCGAGCCGATCAGCGAAGTCGGCACCTGGCCGGTCAGGCAGACCAGCGGGATCGAGTCCATCAGCGCGTCCTGCAATGGCGTCACCGCATTTGTCGCACCCGGCCCGGAGGTCACCAGCATGACGCCGGCCTTGCCGGTCGAGCGCGCGTAGCCTTCCGCCGCGTGGCCCGCGCCCTGCTCGTGACGGACGAGGATGTGCTCGACCTCGTCCTGCTGGAAGATTTCATCGTAGATTGGCAGAACCGCGCCGCCCGGATAGCCGAAAACATGCTTGACGCCATTGTCCTTCAGCGCCTGCACCACCATTTCGGCGCCAGTCATTTCGGCTCTTGGCATTTCGGTTCTTGGCATTTCGCGCCGCTCATTCTGTCCACTGCTCATCGGTCTGGTCCCATACTGTTCGCCGTCGGGCGATTGCTGGTCGTTTAGTCGTATTTCGGGCAATAAAAAAGGCCCCCGAGGGAGCCTGTGTCTTGCGCATGGGAGGTCATCGCCCGGCGGTTACACCGCCTTGCCCACGCGCTTTCCTACGAGAATGAGTGCCTTTTTCATGGTGGCGGACAATAGAATTGGTTTGACGCCGCTGTCAACGGCGAATGTGCACTTGGCCTGACTCGGGACATCCGCCCATTGTGCAACCGCGCGGCCTTTCCGCCGCGCGGGTCTTCCGTTTCAGGCGCAGAGCACCACCCCCCTCGCCTTGGCCCAGCGCTCGATGATCTTGCGTTCCTCGAGCGAGGCGAGACGATTGCCGAAACCGCGCACCTGCACCGCACGGTTTTGCGGGTCGAGTTCGATCGTCAGCAACCGCTCGATCTTGCCGAGCGCCGAGCGCCGCAGCACCCAGATCGAGGCATTGCCGGCGATGCATTTGGCCGCGTATATCGAGACGCAATGATGCATCGCCCGGCTCTCGGCGACCAGATCCTCGGCTGTCTTCAACTGACGGACGAAGAAACGCTCGCCATGCGCCTTTGCCTCCTTGGTCGACGGCTGCCAGTCCCAGTCGTCGAGGCGCGAGCCGTCCCAGGCGCGACCCTGCGACTGCGTCCCGGCAGTACGCGTGGCCCGCCCGGCAGCGCGGCGGCGCATTGCCTCGATGCGTTCGATCGCGGCAATGTCTCGATGCCATTCCAGCATCTGCCGACGCAGCGAGGCGAGCGTGCGACCCTTCAGGCTGTACGCCGCATCGCGCTGGTGCACGGCGCCGATATAGTCGCATAGATCGTCGATCTCCTCCTTCGACGCGGGCTGCCCGCAGAAGAACCGTGTCACCTCGCGCCAGAAGGCCAGATCGTTACGTGGCGTGCGCGCGATTTTCGACTTGGCAAGTCGGGCCGCCAACCCGGAATCATCCGTGTAGGACCGGGCGATCGCCACCCAAAACGCCTCGTCGAACGTGAAATCGCCGGGCAAGTTCAAGAAGCAATGCACCTCCTTGCGAGACAGCCACGCACAGGCGCCCGCCTTGTAGAGAGAGTCACCACGCGCCACCGCGATATACCAAGCCTTGCGAAGCGCAATCTCTTCGGCATTCAACCCCGAGCTGTCCAGCCAGATACCCTCGAGCGCGGCTGTAACGGGGTAGCGCGCATAGAGATGACGCGCCGCGGCCAGCCGCAGCCGCGCGGGGTCGCGCGTCTTCAGCTTTGGACGCCACAGCGCGCCGTCGCGGATCGCCATGCCGGCAAACCGGCGACGTGCCTCGTCGAGCGCCCGCTCGAAATCCGGAGCGGGACGCGGGACGGGAAAAACCCGCCGCAGCGTTACGGCATATGCTTCAATGCGTTCGCGCTCGGCATCCTGCCTGCGCTGGATCATGGACTTTGCCATGGCCGTTCTTCCCGATTGGAACTCTGTCAGCCGCACGCAATTCCAGCGTCGGCACGGAATGTGTCGATCTGGATCGCCGGGTCATTGACAGGTCTCCTTTCAGGACGACGGATCAGAATGGGCGGCTTCTCTAAGCTCGCCGCCAATTTGACGCAAGAGCTATTCTTTCCACGCCCTCCATAGTTTGACGGGTGTTGCAAAGGTGCATCGTCGTCGCCATCACCGTGTCCGGCCGATGCGTTTCCAATAGATGAGGGTAGCTGTGAGCCCGCCATGCGGCTTCAGCGCATAATCCGGTATTTCGCCGGCCAGCGTGAAGCCGAGCTTTTCATAGAGGCCGGAAGCCCCCTCTTCTTTTGCCGTGTCGAGGACCAACAGGGTACGGCCTTTCTCCATGGCAACGACTTCCGCCGCCTCCATCAGGCGGGTTGCTATGCCCTTGCCGCGGTAATCGAGGCGGGTCATCAGCTTGGCGATCTCGGCCCGGTGCGGCTGGTTGGGAGGGCAGTCGAGCAGCAAGGTGACTGTGCCGACCAGCGCCTCGCCGTTCCAGGCTCCAAGCACCGCCCTTTCGCCTCTGGCGGCCGCTTGAAGCGACTTGTTCCAGAAGGCCGCGGCCATCTCCGGCGCCAGCAGATGCATGAAGCTGACCGAGCCGCCGGCGGCGACTGTTCCGATCAGCAGATCGACCAGCATTTTTTGCGTTCCGTGAGTACTGGTGAGTGGCCTGATTTCGATCGAACTCATGTGGTTTCCCTGCGCCGCCCGTCAGTCGAAATGACTGGATCGCTTCCGCTTCCTGGCCCGGCGGATTTCCGCGATGCGATCAGCGTCTTCCTCTTGCAGATGTCGCCCGCGTTCCAGCAGTTCGAGCGTGTATTCCTCATAGGTCAGGCCCAGCCGCTCGGCCTTGTCCAGCCGCATCAGCATGATCTCGCGGCTCGGCACTTTCCATGCCTGGGCATGGGCGGTCCGCCAGGCAAGAAAGACATAGGGATCGCCCTTGCCCCAGGGCGGACCGTTATAGTCGTCGAGCGGCGGACCGCCATTGTCGGAGCGTTTCGGACGGCGCGCCTTCACCTCAGCTCCTGGCCAACGCAACCAGATAGTCGGCGGCGTCCGGGCCCGGAGCGTGAAAGACGCAATCGGATGGCGCGCCGAGCGCCAGGCAGTCGCCGGGTTCGAGGCTGTGAACGATGTCGCCCTCGGTGAATTCCAGCCGCCCGGAGATCAGCCAGATCTGTTGCCTGATGAAGGCATAGGACGCCGCCGGGAAACTTACCTTGGCGCCCACCGGCAGTTGGACTCGGATCAGTTCGAGCGGCATGTCCGAAACCGGCGAAAGGTGCCGCCGCACATAACCGGTAGCCGGATCGCTCCAGACCGGCTGATCACGTTCGCGAAGCAGGCCGCCGCCTTGCAATTCCGCCCTTGCTATCAAAGTGGAGAGCGTCATGCCGAAGGCGGCCGCAATGCGCACGAGGAGTGCCGCCGTCGGGCTCGTCATGCCGCGCTCTATCGTGCTCAGCATGGCTTTCGAGACATCGGACCGCTCCGCCAATTCAGCCAGGGACCAGCTGCGAACCACCCTTTCGGCATGTATTCTTCTGCCGATGGTCGAGGATATGTCGTTCGCTATATCATCCATTAGTCCGATATATCGAAGATTTTTCGACGAAGCAACGACCGTTTCGTCCAGTTTTCGTAAACTCCTTAATGTCCGCTAAACCATCCGGCCTCATCCCACCTTAACCCCGTTCGCCTAGGCTCATCACTCGGGAAAAGGGGACCGGCCTGTCCATGCTCGTTGAACGCGAAGCCTCCATTGGAGAATCGACTTTGCTGGAGCGCCGCAGGGCGGAGCAGAACGACAAGCGGATTCTGGGCAATGTCGTGCAATGCGACGGGGCGCGCGCCACCATCAGCGCCTATGCCGACGATATCGAAGGCACGGTCACCGGTCTGTGGAGCGTCGGCAAGATGATCTCGATCAATCTCGGCACATCACGAACCGTCGGCCTGGTCTACGAAATCGGCAAGTCGGATCGTGCCTGGAGCAGCGAGGGCCAGAATCCGATCGAGGTCAGCATCGAATTGATCGGCGAGGTGCGCGACGGTGCCGAACCCGGCGCGAAGCCGGTCTTCGACCGTGGCATCACGACCTATCCGCATATCGGCGCCATTGCCCATCGTATCCGCAGCCGCGATCTGCAGGCCGTCTACGATCTCGCCGGTCGTCATTCGATCACCATCGGCACGTTGTCGCAGGACGAGGCCATCGACGCCAATATCGCCATCGACGATACGCTGGCGCGGCATTTCGCCATTGTCGGCACCACTGGGGTCGGCAAATCGACCGCCGTCTCGCTGCTCTTGCGCAAGTCGATCGCCGCCCGGCCCGACCTGCGCGTGCTCATCCTCGATCCACACAACGAGTTCGCCGCGTCGTTGCCCGAATATTGCGTCAGGGTCGATTCGACGACGCTCGACCTGCCCTTCTGGATGTTCAAGCTCGAAGAATTTGCCGAAGTGCTGTTTCGCGGCCGCGAGACGGTCCCGGAAGAGGTCGACGCCTTGCGCGATCTTATTCCCGCGGCCAAGAACCTCTACCGCAATCCTAACTCCGGCAACTTTCTACGGCGCAGCACCGATGCGCTGACCGCCGACGCGCCGGTGCCCTATCGCATTGCCGACCTCATCAAGCTGGTCGATGAGCGCATGGGATTGCTGGAAAGCAAGAACGATCGCCCGACCCTCAGGTCACTGAAGACACGCATCGAATTGGCGGCATCCGATCCGCGCTACCGTTTCATGTTCAACTCGCGCCTTATCGAAGACACCATCCACGAGACGATCGGCAACATTTTCCGCGTGCCGCATCACGGCCGCCCTGTGACCTGCTTCGAAATGGCCGGCATGCCGTCCGAGGTGGTCAATTCGGTTTGCTCGGTGCTGGCGCGGCTGGCCTTCGACCTGGCATTGTGGAGCGAAGGCCGCTTGCGGCTGCTCCTCCTGTGCGAGGAAGCGCATCGCTACATGCCGGCCGATCCGCGCCTCGGTTTCGCACCGACGCGGCACGCGCTGTCGCGCATCGCCAAGGAAGGCCGCAAATATGGCTGCTATCTCGGCGTCGTCACCCAGCGCCCGGGCGAACTCGACCCGACCATCCTGTCGCAGTGCTCGACGTTCTTTGCCATGCGGCTCGCCAACGAGCAGGACCAGGCGATCATCCGCTCGGCGATCGCCGATTCCTCGGCTTCGACGCTGGCGTTCCTGTCTTCCATGGGCCAGCGCGAGGCCATCGCCTTCGGGGAAGGCGTGGCGACGACGATGCGGATGAAGTTCGAAAAACTCTCCGAGGATTTGATCCCCGGCACCGCCAAACGCGAGAATGCTTTGCCGTCCGAAACCGGCGACGAGGTCGACCTCGTGGCGATCGTCGAACGGCTGCGCAACGTGCCGAAATCACAGCAGGCAATGCCTTTCGCGGAAGTCGTCGATCCGGGCCGACAGGCCGGCGATTCGGACTATCGCAAACCGTCGGCCGCGCGCACCCAGCGGAACGACGATTTCGACTTGCGCTATGGCCTCAAGCCGGCGACCTTCGGGCTGCGTCCCCCAGAATGATTGAGCCGAGCAACTTTTAGGCAGCGCCCGCAGATATCACAGCTGAGCTTCGATGGCTGTCTTGTCTATAACTGACCACACCCGGCGAATTTTCCCTCTCTGAAACTCATAGAATACGTTCTCAGCAAACGAAATTCTCTTCCCGCTTACATCGAGCCCAACGAACGTTCCCCTTGGCGCGCAGTCGAAGCTTAGGCGGCTCGCTATATAAGGCGGATCGGCAACCAATAGCTGAATTTCGAAGTAAAGGTCCGGAATTTCGTCGAAGTCTCTCACCAACATTTCGAGATAGCCGGACAATCCGAGCTTGCGACCGTTGTGGGTCACTTCATCATGAACAAAGCGCCCCAGATTTGGCCAATCCTGCTTGTTCAGGCATGCAATGTAGTCCCTGTAAAGATCGGAGAGGTCGGATTTAGTCACGGCAACACCTCTATTTCCGGCAAGCCCCGCAAAGGCAGCATCTCAGCTTGACTGGGTGACGTCGGTCTGCGTGCATCGGAGACGCAGAAAACGATACCAGACGGCCAGCATCACGAATTCAATGACGGAATTTCAGGCGCAGACGCGGTTGCGACCTTGCCTCTTCGCCTCATAGAGCTGGCGGTCGGCGCGGCGATAGAACTCCTCGGCGGTCTCCTTGCGATCCCAGACGGCAAGCCCGACGCTAGTGGTGATTTTCAGTCGGACATTGCCTGTCAGCACCGACATGTTGGCGATCGCCTTGCGGATGCGCTCGGCGAATTTGGATAGCAGCTCGGCGTCCATATTGGGCGTGACCACCGCGAACTCCTCGCCGCCCAGGCGCGCCACCACGTCGTGATAACGTGTCATGTCCTTGAGACAGTTGGCGACGGCCCGCAACACCTCGTCGCCGACATCGTGGCCGTGGCTGTCGTTCACCTGCTTGAAATGGTCGAGGTCGAGGATCATCAGCCCTACTGGTTTTTCGATGCGACGGAACTCTTCGAGATATTCCTTCAGCGCATCGTCGAAGTAGCGCCGGTTCTGCATGCCGGTGAGGCTGTCGGTGAGCGCCGCATGCTCCAGCGTCTCCGAGCGCGCGCTGAGCGAAACGGTCATGGCGCGCAGCTTGCCTTCTTCCGTCGCCTGCTTTCGGATCAGCGGGTAGATGAAGAAAATGCCGAAGAACAGCGCAGTCGCCAGCAGCACGCCGGTCGCAAACAGCAGCTTGTTGAGATAGATGATTTCATCGAGTTCCGAAGGCGTATTGCTAATGTCGGCGGCCAGGGTTTGCAGGAGCCCATAGGCGTAAAGCGTCACCAGGCCGGCGGCCAGGATCACAAAAATAAAGACGAAAAAGGCTGATTCCGCCTTGTGGAAACGCATCTGCTCCCCGTTGGAAAGTTCCTATCGATCTTATGTCATGCGGGAACTTACGGACAGTTAACCTGGACAACTTCAACGCGAAATGTCCCCTCGGTGTCGACTTTTCAGGTTGCGCTCGAAGGAGGGGGTAAGAGCATCGAGTCGATCCCCTCACCAGGGCGCAATCTCTGCCATTCCGGGCCCAATTGGTGCCTGAACCAGGTCGCCTGCCGTTTGGCATATTGCCGCGTCGCGATTTTCGCGCGCTCGATGGCCTCGGGAAAACTGATGGCGCCGGCCAGCGCGGCCTGAAGCTCGCGAACACCGATTGCTTTCATCGCCGGCAGATCGGGATCGAGGCCGAGCGCTGAAAGCTGTTTCACCTCGTCGAGTGCTCCCTTGTCCAGCATGCGGTCGAAGCGGGCATCGATCCGCTCTACCAGCGCCGCTCGCTCCGGCTCGATGACGAAAAGGCGCGCGCTGCTCCTGTCGATCAACGGCCGGCCACGCGCGGCCTGCCAGTCCAGGATGGAACGGCCCGACGCGTCGAGCACCTCCAGCGCCCGCACGATGCGCTGGCCATCCGTCGGCTTCAGCATCATGCCGGCCGCAGAATCCTCGCGCAACAGGATGCGGTGCAATCTCACTGCACCCTGTTCCTGGAGCTCGTAGCGCCAGCGATCGCGGATCGATTTCGGAATGTCGGGCATCTCCGAGATACCTTCCGTGAGCGCCCGGAAATAAAGCCCGGTACCGCCGACGAAAATCACTGGGCGCTCCGAGAGCCTGCCGTCGTCGATCAGTTTCGTGACATCACGCAACCAGGCGCCGGTGGAATAGGCGGTGGACGGATCGACGTGTCCATAAAGAAAGTGGGGGACGCGGGCGAGTTCGGCAGGACCAGGCCGCGCCGTCAGCACGTCGAGCACCGAATAGCCTTGCATGGAATCAGTGTTGACGATGACGCCGCCATTGCGCTCGGCGAGGTCGAGTGCGAGCGCCGACTTGCCGCTGGCGGTCGGCCCGGCTATCAGGATCGCGTTCTTCACGCGGCCTTCGCCCGCCTGTCCGCTGGAATTTTCGATGCCGCTGATCGCCACGCTTCTATCCCATCCCGCCAGCCGCGCATTGACGCCGACGCTTGCGAATATGGCCTCACGGTCGGTCGGCGCAAGCGCTGTTCGCTGGCTGGCCGAAAACATCGCCTGCGAGCTCGACTTGCCGGAGACCGCCGACGCTTCCGAAATAACGGCGCGCCTGCATGCCGCGCTTGCTTCCGAACCGATCGACGTGGCCGTCCAGCCGGCTGAGAACAGGCGCAAGAAGATCCTGATCGCCGACATGGATTCGACGATGATCGACCAGGAATGCATAGACGAGCTTGCCGACGAGATCGGCGTCAAGGATCGTGTCGCCGCCATCACCGCGCGATCGATGAACGGCGAGATCGCATTCGAGCCGGCCTTGCGCGAGCGCGTGGCCCTGCTCGAGGGTCTCGATGCCGCAATCATCGACCGCATCATCGACAAGCGACTGACGCTTGCCTCCGGCGGCCGTACGCTCGTCCAGACAATGGCGGCCAGCGGCGCCTGGACGGCGCTGATCTCCGGTGGCTTCGACATCTTCACCACCCGCATCGCAGCATTGCTCGGCTTTCACGAAAATCGCGCCAACCGCCTGATCGAGCAAGATCGCCGATTCACCGGCTTGGTCGCCGAACCGATCCTCGGCCGCGCCGCCAAGGCCGAAGCCCTTATCGAGATTTCCGCCCGCCTCGGCCTGACGCCTGCCGATGCCATTGCCGTCGGCGATGGAGCCAACGATCTCGACATGATCCGTCTTGCCGGCATCGGCGTCGCCTTGCATGCCAAGCCGGCCGTGGCAGCCGAGGCAAAGATCCGCATCGACCACGGCGACCTCACCGCCTTGCTTTATCTGCAGGGTTATCGCCGGGAGGAATTTGTCGAATGACGCCGATCCGCACCGAGCGCCTGATCCTGCGCAACTGGGAAGATCGTGACCGCGAGCTCTTGCATCGCATCAATTCCGACGAGCGCGTCATGGAATTCTTTCCGTTTCGGCGCGATCGTGCCCAGTCGGACGCCAAGATGGAGGAGTTGCGCGCGGCTATCGATCGCGACGGCTTCGGCTTCGCGGCCGCTGAGATCGCAGCCACAGGTGAATGCATCGGCTTCGTCGGCATAACCCGCACCGATCATTTGCCATTCCTGCCGCCCGGCACAATCGAGATCGGCTGGCGGCTGGCACCCGAATTCTGGGGCCGCTTCTATGTCACCGAAGCAGCCGAAGCCTGGCTCACCTATGGCTTTGAAAGACTTGGCCTCGACGAAATCGCGTCCTTCGCCGTCAAGGATAACAGCCGGTCCACTGCCGTCATGGAGCGCCTGGGCATGATCGCCGACCCGGCCTCCGACTTCGACCATCCCGGTGTTCCGGACAGCCACACCGCACTCAGGCGACATGTCTTTTACAGGCTGCCACGCACAGACTGGCAGGCAAGAAAAGGGGCGGCCCGCTAGCCGCCCTTTTTCCTTTCAACATCAGAGTGTTGCAGGCTCTTCCGGACTCAATCCATCCGGATTGTCACAAACCTCAGCTCGCCGGTCTTCGACGCCAGCATCAAAAGCGCGTTCTTGCGCCCCTGCTCCTTCAGCGCGCCGATCCGGTCCATGACGTCCTTGGGCGTCGCGACCGATTCCTGCGCGATCTCGGTGATCACCTCGCCCGGCTGGATGCCGCGTTCGGCCGCCGCCGAATCCTTTGAGACGTCGGTCACGACGACGCCGGAGACGTCGGCGGCGATGCCGAACTTCGTGCGCGTCTCATCGTTGAGCTCGCCGATCGTCATGCCGAGCACAGCAGCCGTCGAAACCGCAGGCGCCTTGTCGGCATCGTCCTGGTCGGTGTTGCCGTTTTCACCACCGCTGGCAAGCTTCTCGCCGTCCTCGAGCCGGCCGAGCGTCACCTTGACCGTCTGTTCGACACCCTTGCGCACGATGATCACGTCGACGGCCTTGCCGACCGGGCTTTCCGCCACGACGCGCGGCAGGTCGCGCATTTCATGGATGTCCTTGCCGTCGAACTTGATGATGACGTCGCCGGCCTGGATTGTGCCGTTGTCGACCGGCCCGCCCTTGATGACCCCGGCAACCAGCGCGCCCTTGGCCGTCGCCATGCCCAGGCTTTCAGCAATGTCGTCGGTCACCGGCTGGATGCGCACGCCGAGCCAGCCGCGCCGCGTCTCGCCGAACTGGCGAAGCTGGTCGACGACGCCCGATGCAAGCTGCGATGGGATCGAGAAGCCGATGCCGATCGAGCCGCCCGACGGCGAGATGATTGCCGTGTTGATGCCGATGACCTCGCCGCTGCTGTTGAACAGCGGTCCACCGGAATTGCCGCGGTTGATCGCGGCATCGGTCTGGATGAAGTCGTCATACGGGCCGGAATTGATGTCGCGATTGCGCGCGGAGACGATGCCGACCGTCACCGTGCCGCCGAGACCGAACGGATTGCCGATCGCCATCACCCAGTCGCCGACACGCATCGTGTTGGAATCGCCGAACTTCACCGCTGTCAGCTTGTGCCCTTTCGGATCGACCTTCAGCACCGCGACGTCGGTCTTGGTGTCGGTGCCGACCAGCGTCGCCTTGAGCGTCACCCCGTCGGAGAAATTCACCTCGATGTCGTCGGCATCGGCAATGACGTGGTTGTTAGTCACCACGATGCCCTGCTCGGCGTCGACCACAAAGCCGGAGCCTAGCGACTGCACCTTTTGCCCGCCGCCGCCCTTGTCGCCGCCACGGTTCTTGAAGAAATCGTCGAAGAAGTCCTGGAAGGGTGAGCCTTCCGGGAGTTGCGGCATCGGCACCGCGCCCGGCCCCTCAGTGCCCTTCACCGTCTGCGACGTCGAGATGTTGACCACCGCGCCGAGCAGGCCGGCGGCGAGATCGGCAACCGAGGGCGGCCCGTCGGCTGCCACTGTCGGCGTCACGAACGACGGAACGGCAACGGCGCCGACCAGAAGCGCAGCGGCCCCGGCGATGAACGTCCGCCTCGCTGAACGCAGAAGGGTGGTGGATGTCATCGAAAGGCCTCCGGGTGTTCTAAAAACGCGCTTCGGCAAAAACGCCGCGTCGCGTCATGTTGGCAAGAAATAAGGCACGTTTGCGGCTACGGCTACCGCCAGAGGATAAATCCTCCGTTACGCCGGCTATCCCTGCACCGGCCCTACTGGCCGGTGCCTGGCTGCGCCGCCGGTGCGGCGGGAGCGGCAGGTGGTGCTGCCGGGGCTGCAGGCGTTTCCTTGCTGTCCGGGTCGCGAAAGAAGCGGAAGAACTCGGAATTCGGCGACAGCACCATCGTCGTTCCGGTGCTGTTCAGCGCCGTGCCATAGGCATTCATCGACCGATAGAAATCGAAGAAGGCCGGATCGCGCTGATAGGCCCCGGCAAACGTCGCGCTGCGCTGGGCTTCACCTTCACCGCGCAGGATTTCAGACTCTTTCTGGGCTTCCGCGACGATTTCGACCACTTCGCGGTCGGCGCGAGCCCTGATCCGCTGCGCTGCCTCATTGCCTCGCGCCCTCAGCCGCTCGGCTTCGGCGAGACGTTCGGCCTTCATGCGGTCGAAGGTCTGCTGCGAGACTTCGGCCGTGAGATCGGTGCGGCGGATGCGGACATCCTCGATCTGCAGGCCAAGCGAGGTGGCATCGGGCCTCAGCTGATCGCGCACCTCGCGCATCATTACGGCACGCTCTTCCGAGAGTGCCGCCTCGAAGTCGCGCAGGCCGTAGACGCGGCGCAAGGCGGCGTCGAGACGCGTCCTCAGCCGGGCCTCGGCCAGTTCGATCTGGCCGGAGACCGCGGCGCGGAACACACGCGGATCCGAGATGCGATAGGCGATGAAGGCATCGACCTCATAGAACTTGCCGCCCGAAACCTGGACGCGGATGTTGTCGAGGTCGAAGCGCAGGACCCTGTTTTCGATCAGCTGCACGGTGTCGGCATCGAAGAAGGAGAATGGCGCCTTGAAATAGATGCCCGGCTGGTTCTTGACGTCGACGATTTCGCCGAACCTGAGCACCAGCGCCTGCTGGCGCGCATTGACGACGAAGACCGACGAATAGAGCAGGAACAGGATGACCGCGGCGATGACCGCAATGACGGGAAGACGGTTGGCCATCACTGGTTTCCTCCGGTGGCCGGTGCCGGCGCCTTCTGCTGCAATGCCGGCAGCGGCAGGTAGGGAACGACCCCTTGCCCGTTGCCTTGCTCGACGATGACCTTGCTCGAATCCTTCAGCACCCTCTCCATCGTTTCCAGGTAGAGCCGCTTGCGCGTCACCTCCGGCGCCTTGGCATATTCGTCATAAACCGAGATGAAGCGCTGCGCCTCGCCTTCGGCCTCCTGCACGACCCGGTTCTTGTAGGCGGCCGCGTCTTCGCGGATCTGTGCGGCCGCACCGCGCGCCTGGCCGAGCTTCTGATTGGAATACTGATTGGCCTGCTCGACGAACTTGTCCTCGTCCTGCTCGGCGCGCTGCACCTCGTCGAACGCGTCCGCCACCTCGCGCGGCGGCGCGGCGTCCTCGATCGAAATGGCGTTGACGTTGAGGCCGGCCTTGTAGCCGTCCAGCGTCGTCTGGATGATCTCACGCACCGACGCCGCAATCCCTTGCCGGTCGTCGCGGAAAATGTCCTGCGCCGGGCGCCGGCCGACTGCTTCGCGCATCGCGCTTTCGGCGACCTGCTGCAGCATGCCGTCCGGGTCGGACACGTCGAACAGATAGGCCTTAGGGTCGGAGACCTGATAGGCCACAGAGAACTGCACATTGACGATGTTCTGGTCGCCGGAAAGCATCAGGCCGTTGCCGCTGGAACTGCCGCCGCCGATACTGACAAGCTGCTCGGCGATGTTGGCGGTCTCGACCGTTTCGATGGGCCACCAATGGAAATGCAGGCCAGGCTGCGAGAGCTCCGCCTTCGGCTGGCCGAACCTGAGTTCCACCGCAACTTCGTCGGGCTGCACTGTGTAGACCGCCTTGAACGCCCATAGCACCACCAGCGCCGCAGCTATCAGTCCGAACACGGCCGGGCTCGCGCCACCGCCGCCCGGCAGTGCGCGCCGCAACCTGTCCTGCCCACGCCGGATGATATCCTCGAGATCGGGAGGCGAGCCCTGCGGGCCGCTGGGTCCCTTGGGTCCCTGTCCCCAAGGTCCCTGATTGTTGCCGCCGCCCCATGGGCCGCCGCCGCCGCTCTTGTCGTTCCAGGGCATGAATGTCCTTTCGCTTGGAATTCCCTCAAGCGCCGGCTCGCCGGCGCAAAATCCAATATTATTCCTCTATAGGGATGCAACGGCACGCTTTCAACGCGATCGGCTGCCGTCACAGTCCACCTTTGGGTCCATTTAGACCTGTCGCGACGCTTTGTCGTCTTCAATTCACGTCGCGGCGACGCTCGTAAACCGAATAGCGTGTCGCATGGCTGTCCTTCTCACCGGCCTCAACCTCCTGTGAGCGGACGATCCGCCATAGCGCCGGGTCGATCGGCGGGAAATGGGCCTCGCCGTCGACCGCGGCCAGAACATGGGTCACGTGCAGCCGATCGGCCAGCGGCAGCGCCTGAGCATAGATCTCGCCGCCGCCGATGACGCAGATCTCGTCGGCGCCGGCCATGCAGCGCCCGCGCACCGTCGCCAGCGCGATTGCGTCCTCGATCGAGTGCGCGACTTCGACGCCCTCGGCGCGCCATGCCCTGTCCCGTGTCACCACGATGTTGAGCCTGCCCGGCAATGGGCGGCCGATGCCTTCATAGGTCTTGCGGCCCATGATGATGGGCTTGCCCATCGTATCGGCTTTGAACCGCTTGAGATCGGTGGACAGCCGCCACGGCAACCCACCCTCGCGCCCGATTACGCCGTTCTCGGCGATGGCGACATAAATCGCGAGGTCCATCAGCCGCCGTTTCCGCCATCGGATGGCTCCAGCAGCAATATGTCGATGTCGTGCTCGGGGTAGAAGTTCTGCGCCTTCATCTCGAACGTCGTCGGTCCGACCTTCCTGACGTTTTCGCCGCAAAACGAGACCAGGTTCTTCGGATCGCCCTTGTCGACGGTCAGCTTGAACGTACCGATGTTTCCCGACGCCCAGTTGCCGCCCGTGGTGAGGATATAGGCGATGCGGTTCTCGAAATATTTGGGGTAGTCGTCGGGATCGTCCTTGGCTGCCTTGCGCACGGTGTTTTCGAAGGCATCGTCCATGCAGTAGCGTGTCTTGTAGGCGGCATACTGGCCCTGGAACTGGCCGTCATAGAAGAAGCTGACCGAGGAGGTGCCGCCGACGCTCGGCTTGTAGCGATGCGAGACATGGACCGGGTTGTTGGCCGGAAAGGTCGAGCGCCACCAATAGGTCGAGCGCAATTGCCAGAACGGCGTATAGACGGTCTTCATGCCCGAACCGTCGTCGGCTGTGTCCTCGATGATGATGCCGCGGTTGACCCAGTCGTCGGCGACCGCTTGCGGCAGCTTTGCCAGCGCTGCCTTGGCCGCGTCGCCGAACGGATAGAACGGCACGCCCTGCGCCTTCAGGTCGGCGCCGATATCGATGCCGAGCGCGAACGCTTTCTGCTCGAGCTGCGGCTTTGCCGGCACCCCGTCGATCGTCACTTCGAAGCCGAGGAAATTGTCGCTCTGCGCCTCCGGAATCGCCGGGATTTCTTCGGGATCGCCTTCGATGTCGGGCATCGGAAAGGCGACGATCGCATCGACATCCTTGTCGGTGTTGTTGCGGAAGACGTAATCGACCGTCACCTTTTCCGGCGAGATGTAGAGATCCTCGCTTTCCATCGCCACCGCATCGCTGCGCGAAAGGATCAGCCCACCGGTGCCGAGTTCGGCAACCGAATCATTGGCGAGCGCAGGCGTAGCCGAGAGCGCCAACGCTGCGGTCAGGACGTAACGGAACATGGAAACTCCCCCGGCGAAAATGCCAACATGACTCTAGCCGTTCAATGTGGCGTTTCAAAGCCTTTCGGCAAACGCGCCAGCGCCTGCCGACATGTCGTGTCGGTCTAGACACGCCGGTCCCGATCGGGCAGGAGTTCGCCCATGCGCAAGCTTCTCGTCATCGGCATCGGCGCCGGCAATCCGGAGCACATGACGGTCCAGGCCATTAACGGCCTCAATCGGGCCGACGTGCTGTTCATTCCCGACAAGGGCGCCAAGAAGAACGATCTCGCCGAATTGCGCCGCCAGATCTGCGACCGCTTCGTCACTAACCCAAACTCGCGGCGCGTTGAATTCGATGTGCCGGTGCGCGCCGAGCCGGCGCCTTCCTACCGCTCGACCGTCGACGACTGGCACGAGGCGATCGCCGCGATCTACGAAGGCCTGATCCGCGACGAACTCCCCGAAGATGGCTGCGGCGCCTTCCTGATCTGGGGCGATCCGTCGCTCTACGACAGCGCGCTGCGTATCCTCGAGCGCGTGCGCCTGAGAGGCAATGTCGCGTTCGAGCTGGAGGTCATTCCTGGCATCACCGCCATCCAGGCACTCGCAGCCAGCCACAAAATGGCATTGAACCGCATCGGCGACGCCATTTTGATCACCACCGGTCGCCGGCTCGCCGAGCAAGGTCTGCCCGAAAACGCCGGCAGCACCATCGTCATGCTGGACGGCAAATGCGCCTTCAACACGCTGGAAGACAAGGACGTTACCGTCCACTGGGGCGCCTATCTCGGCACGCCCGACGAGATCGTTATCTCGGGCCGGATTGGCGACGTCGGCGACAAGATCGTGAGCACCCGTGAGCAGGCCCGCCGGAAAAAAGGCTGGATCATGGACACCTACCTGCTGCGCAAGCCGGGCGAGCCTGAGGAGTAGCTGAGATCGAGCGCGGCACGAATTCCGCCGAGTTCATGCAGCGTCGATCTCGGCCTGCAGCGCCTCTATATGCGCGGCCGCTGCTGAAGACGCAGCCCGCTCGATGGCGCGGAAGCGGCTGACCACCGCAAGCCCGACCGACGTCAACTGGGCGCCACCGCCTTTCTTGCCGCCCGTCTGTGCCGCAACCAGCGGTTTACCGAACACGCGGTTCATGTCTTCGACCAGATCCCAAGCGTGCTTATAAGACATCTCCATGCCGCGCGCCGCGGCCGAAATCGAGCCGAAGGCGGCGATCTGTTCCAGAAGCTCGATCTTGCCCGGCCCGATGCGGCCATCTGGATCGAGATTTATCCGCAAACTCAGCGACGGCATTTGCTCCTCCGCAGTCACGCCATTCTACAAGTTCTCCAGCGATACGCTATTCCAAAACGATATAGCGACAATATCCGCCGTTCACCCATCCGCCTCGGCCGGCAAGCCGGCGCCGGTATTCGCCCGGTCGAAGCTCACCGTCTTGACCACCGCGAAGACTTTTCGACCAGGCCGAAGCCCCAGCGTCTGCCGCGACTGTTCGGTGATGCGGGCAAGCACGGTTGCGCCATTGCAGTCGAGGCCGATCTCGACCGTAGGCCCTTCGCCGGGCTCTATCGCCACAATCGTGCCCGGCAGTATGTTGAGCGCGCTGAGGCCGACCGGCTGCTCGGTGGCGATCATCACGTCGCGGGCACGGATGCGGACGCGCACCGGCGCACCGACCGGCGTTGCCAGAAGTGGCACCCGGATCTCGCCCGCCAATGAGCCAAGCACGGTCATGCCAAACGCCTCGTCGTGGCGCAGAACAGCGGCATCCAGCACGGCACCGCCCTCGCCGCGCTCTTCGGCCGGCAATAGATCCAGACGCTGCATGATCGCTCCGGTCGGACCGGAAGCGGCGACCTTGCCTTGCATCAGCACCACGACGTCGCTCGCCAGCCGCGCCACCTCGGCGATCGAGTGGCTGACATAGACGATCGGAATTTTCGTCTCGTCGCGCAGCCGCTCGATATAAGGCAAGATCTCAGCCTTGCGCGCCTCGTCGAGCGACGCTAGCGGCTCGTCCATCAGCAGCAATTTCGGACTGGCAAGCAGCGCCCGGCCGATTGCCACGCGCTGCTTCTCGCCACCGGAGAGTTTTGCCGGCCGCCGGTCGAGCAAATGGCCGATCCCGAGCAGTTCGACCACGCTATTGATATCCGCATAGCGCTCGGCAGCCGGCGTGAACCAGCGGCCATAGCGCAGATTGGTCGCCACGCTCATATGCGGAAACAGCCGCGCATCCTGGAACACCATGCCGATCCGCCGCTTGTGCTTCGGCACGAACAGGCCTGCATCGCTATCGACCAGAACGCGGCCCTCGGCCGCGATACGGCCTTTGTCGGGGCGGATCAGCCCGGCAATCAAATTGATCAGCGTCGTTTTTCCGGAGCCGGAAGGCCCGAACAGCGCAGTAAGCCGCCCGGCGCTCTCAAAGCGGGCATTGACGGCGAAATCGCCAAGCCGGTGGCTGATGTCGACCTGAACCGTCATTCGATGTCCATCCGCCGGCCGACGCGCCGCGCCAGCACTTCCGAGGCCACGAGTGCAGCCATCGAGATGACGATCGAGATCAGCGTCAGCCTGAGCGCGCCGGCGTCGCCGCCGGGAACCTGCGTGAACGTGTAGATCGCCGACGGCAGCGTCTGCGTCTCGTTCGGGATGTTGGAGACGAAGGTGATCGTCGCGCCGAATTCGCCCATCGCCTTGGCGAAGGAGAGGATCGCACCGGCGATCAGGCCGGGCAGGATAAGCGGCAGCGTGATCGTGCCGAATACCCATAGCGGATTGGCGCCGAGCGTGCCGGCAGCCGCCTCGATTTTGCGGTCGACCGCTTCGATCGACAGCCGGATCGCCCGCACCATCAGCGGAAAGCCCATCACACCGCAGGCGAGCGCGGCGCCCGTCCAGCGAAAGGAAAAAACGATGCCGAAATGCTCGGCCAGGAAGGCCCCGGCCGGACCACGCTTGCCGAAAGTCAAAAGCAATAAATAGCCGGTCACCACCGGCGGCATGATCAGCGGCAGATGCACCAGCCCGTTGAGCAGTGTCTTGCCCCAGAACTGGCCACGGGCGAGCACAAGGGCGATCGCTATGCCCGGCGGCAGGCTGGCAATCATCGCCACGGTCGCCACTTTGATGGATAGCCGGACGGCATTCCATTCGTTGGGAGCGAGATCCAGCAGCCAGCTCATGCTCAGGGCCGTTCGTCAGTTGCTCGGCGCTAGGATTGTAAAACCTTGCGCCTTGAAGAGTTCGCCAGCCTTGGCGGATTGCAGGCATTTCAGGAATGCCGGGGTATCCTTGCCCTTCGAATCGGCAAGCTGGGCGACTGGATAGATGATTGGCGGATGGGTACCCGCGGGGAAAGTGCCGATCACCTTCACGCCGGGCTCCGCATGCGCATCCGTGGCATAGACGACGCCAAGTGCTGCCTCGCCGGTCGACACTAGTTTTAGGGCGGCGCGCACATTCTCGGCCTGCGCCACCTTGCCTTCGACCGAAGACCAGACACCGAGCGATTCGAGCGCTGCCTGGCCGTATTTGCCGGCCGGCACCGCCTTGACATCGCCCATGGCAAGTTTGCCGTCACCGACCAGCCCGGCAAGATCGAACCCCTTTTCAATCCTGGCCTCGACCTTGGAATCCTGCGGCGCAATCAGCACGATCTGGTTGCCAAGCAGTTTCACTTCGGTTTCGGGCTTGGTCAGCTTCCTGTCGGAAAGATATTTCATCCAGTCGAGATCGGCCGAGATGAACACGTCTGCCGGCGCGCCGCTTTCAATCTGCTTGGCCAGCGCCGAGCTCGCCGCATAGGAAATGGTTGCCGCCTCGCCGACATCGGCCTCGCAGGCCTTGTTGACGGCATCGAGCCCGTCCTTCAGACTCGCCGCAGCAAACACGACCACCTTGTCATCGGCATGGGCAGCCGACACCGCGGCCATCAGCATGGCGGCGAGACCCGCGATGGCAATCGTCGTCGAACCTTTGCGCGCCAGCATGAAACTCTCCTCGTCTCGGAACGCCCGAAGCCGTCCATCGATATATCCATGTGAACATAACAAGGAAAGGCTCTTTACCGGCGACGGCATTCTGAGCTCAGGTTTCTCGGCGTGCGATAACCTCCGTTGGATACAGCGGTATCGAGGCCAAAGGAAATATCACATGAAATCAGTACCCGCGGCACGGGCAAACGAGGGCGCAGCCGCAGTAGGCAATTTCGATATGGACAGTCAGGTAGGTCCTAGACCGCGATCGGCGCCTTGATCGTCGCGTCGGCGAAATAGTTCTCGAGCCGGAAATCCTCGAAGCGGAAGGCAAAGAGATCCTTCACCTCGGGATTTATCCAGAGCGTCGGCAACGCCTTGGGCGTGCGCCGCAATTGTTCGCGCGCCTGCTCGAAATGGTTCGAGTAAAGATGCGCGTCGCCGAGCGTGTGGATGAAATCGCCGGGTTTCAATCCGGTCACCTGCGCCACCATCAGCGTCAACAACGCATAGGAAGCGATGTTGAACGGCACACCGAGAAAGATATCGCCCGACCGCTGATAGAGCTGGCAGGAAAGCTTGCCTTCAGAAACATAAAACTGGAACAGGCAATGGCAGGGCGGCAACGCCATGGCCTCCACCTCGGCCGGGTTCCACGCCGAAACAATCAGCCGCCGCGAATTAGGATTTTTGCGTATCTCCTTCAGAAGATTCGCAATCTGGTCGATGGCACCACCGTGGCCGTCCGGCCACGACCGCCACTGTTTGCCATAGACCGGGCCGAGATCGCCGTTCTCGTCGGCCCATTCATCCCAGATCGAGACGCCGTGATCGTTGAGATATTTGATGTTGGTGTCGCCGGCCAGGAACCACAAAAGCTCGTGGATGATCGACTTCAGGTGCAGCTTCTTGGTGGTGGTGACCGGAAAGCCGCGGGCCAGGTCAAAGCGCATCTGGTAGCCGAATACCGAGCGCGTTCCGGTGCCGGTGCGGTCGCCGCGATCGGCGCCGTTTTCCAGCACATGCTTCAGAAGGTCGAGATACTGGCGCATCGACTCCGGTCCGATTCGGGTTGTCAGCCATCATAGCCGAATGACCGTCGGCCGAACACAGCAAAGCGAGACAATTCCAGCAGAAGCCGCACCGGCACCGGTGGCGAGGTTGCTCAGAGCGACCCGAGCATGCCCAGATCCTTGGCGACGAGATAATAGAAGGTCACCCGACTCTTGCTGTTGTCGGCCGCCATCGCCTTGCAGGTCTTTTCGATAGCCGCATCTGCCTTGGCGCCGTCGGTGACGCCGAGCTTGCCGGCGACCCAGCTGTTCCTGACGCGCTTCAGTTCCTCCGGGTCGGTGCAGGACACCAGCGAGGAATCTCGGTTCCTGAGCGCGATGCCCAGATGCTTGACGATCTTGGCGACCGCGTCGGCATCCGCCGCCGCATCATATTTCTTTACGTCTGCGAGATAGTCGGCCATCGAATTTCCCCTCGTCGGCGCCACGGGATCCGGTCGATGAGGATTGTGGCGCGCTGCCGCAAATTATGCGCTGGGTCTCCTCACCGCCTCAAAGCTTCGGTTGAGACCGGCTGCAAGTCAACCCTTCACGATCCACTTTGACACGGACGAAAGTGGCATTCCGGCCTTTCATTTTCCACCGCCAGTCCCTATATTCGCCTCGTCGGCTCGACCGACTATGGTGATAAACAGGCGATGAAATAAGCCGTTCGGACCCGGGGGCGGTACCCGGCGCCTCCACCAAAAACCGCTGTTCAGGAGCGGCTTTTGCTGGGGGCGAAATAGGATCGACGGAGGTGTAAAGATCGTACTTTTGCCCGGCATTGTACCACCGTTATCGGGCTAAACTTATAGTTGCCAACGACAACTATGCGGAAGCACGTCTCGCCGCGTAAGCGGTGCGATAGCTTCAATTCAAGCCCTAGTGGTTCGCACTTCTAGGCGGGGTTCGGAGGTACCTGGCAACAGAAACCTCCATTTCTCCCTTTTTGATATGTGCGGCTGCAGGCCTGGGCTTTTTATGCGCCCTGATACGCCGAAGGCGCCGCGGCGTTTATACCAGTCCCTGGCTGACCGTATCGATCGCACCGGCGAATGTTTCACCTGTGGCCGCGTCGTCGGGCAACAGCATCTCATTGTGCCCCCTGCCCGTCTGGATCATCGGAAAACAATTGGCGAGCCTGGCAACACGACAGTCGAAGAGCACCGGCCGGTCCACATCGATCATTTCCTGTATCGCATCGTCAAGGTCGGCTGGTTTGTCGCAGCGCAGGCCGACCGCTCCGAACGCCTCGGCCAATTTGACAAAATCGGGCAAGGCCTCGGAATAGGAATGCGCGAGGCGGTTGCCGTGAAGAATTTGCTGCCACTGGCGAACCATGCCCATATATCCGTTGTTCAGGATGAAGACTTTGATCGGCGCGTCGTACTGGATTGCCGTCGACAGCTCTTTCATGGTCATCTGAACCGAGGCGTCGCCGGCAATATCGATGACGAGGCTGTCCGGATGTGCGATCTGCACGCCCAGCGCCGCCGGCAGGCCGTAGCCCATCGTCCCGAGGCCGCCCGAACTCATCCAGCGGTTCGGCTTTTCCAAGCCGTAGAATTGGGCCGCCCACATCTGATGCTGGCCGACTTCAGTTGTGATGTATGTGTCGCGATCCTTCGTCAGCGCGTAGAGGCGCTGCACCGCATATTGCGGCATGATCACGTCTTTGTTCATCTCGTAGGAGAATGAATTGCGTGCGCGCCAGCCGGCGATCCTCCTCCACCAGTCCTGGAGGCGGCCTTCATCCGGTTTCTGAGGCAAAGCGCGCCATAGACGAACCATGTCATCCAGAACATTGCCGACATCGCCTTGTATGCCGATATCGACGTGGACGTTCTTGTTGATCGAGGACGGATCTATATCGATGTGGATCTTCCTGGAGTGGGCCGAAAAAGCATCCACACGCGAGGTCACGCGGTCATCGAAGCGCGCGCCGACACAGATCATGACGTCGCAATCGTGCATCGCCATGTTCGCCTCATAGGAACCATGCAGACCGACCATCTTGAGCCAGTTCTTGCCGGAGGCGGGGTAAGCCCCAAGGCCCATAAGCGTCGAGGTTACCGGAAAGTCGGTCAGTTGAACCAGCTCCCGGAGCAATCTCGATGCTTGCGGGCCGGAATTGACGATGCCGCCGCCGGCATAAATAACGGGACGGCTGGCATTGGCCATCAGTGCTATCGCCTGGCCGATCTTGCCCATATCGCCCTGCAGCTTCGGTTGATAATTTTTCAGTGCGACAACGTCCGAAGGCGGCGTGTACATTCCGGACGCAAACAGAACGTCCTTTGGCATGTCGACGAGAACCGGCCCCGGTCGCCCCGACCGGGCGATGTGGAACGCCCTATGGATCGCTGACGCTAGGTCACTGACGTCTTTGACCAAAGAGTTGTGCTTGGTGCAGGATCGCGTGATGCCAATCGTGTCACATTCCTGAAAAGCATCGGAGCCGATCAATGTTGTCGGCACCTGTCCGGACAGACAAACGATCGGCACTGAATCCATCAGCGCGTCCTGCAGGGGCGTCACGGCATTCGTCGTGCCTGGGCCTGATGTGACCAGCATCACGCCGACCTTGCCCGTGGACCGGGCATAACCCTCCGCGGCATGGCCGGCGCCCTGTTCGTGGCGCATGAGGATATGCTTGATGTCGTCCTGCTGGAATATCTCGTCATAGATCGGCAAAATAGCCGCGCCGGGATAGCCGAAAATATGCTCGACACCATTGTCTTTGAGTGCGCGGAGAACGATCTCCGCTCCTGTTATGCGGTTGCTCGTATCCTGAATGGAATTATCGCTTGTCATGGTTCTGTCCCGTAGCGTGATGAGGATGGGTTGACGGGGCATCGCCGAAATCGGGCGTAGGAAGAATTTCGGGCATAAAAAAAGGCCCCGTCGGGAGCCTGTTTGTCGCGCACGGGTGGCTGTCGCCGGATGGTTACACCATCCTGCCCGTGCGCTTTCCTACCACTGCAAGAACCATTGCGATCGTCATGATGATCGCTGCTACACAGAAAATCGCGCATCGTCAACGTCTGAGGCTGAGGCGTCTCAGGCTGATGCGAAAGCCCAAGGGCCTCCCATCATCGGAACCTCCGATGGCAGCGTTCGTTTCTTCCCGTTTCCCTTCTTTCACGCTTTGCGGGACAAGGCCTCAGTTTCTCGCCGCGTGTGGTCATGCCCGGCGAGCTGCCTCATGAGAGATAAGATGAACCAGGAAACCACACCAAAACACGAACGCATCCTGATCATTGGCGGCAGTTCCGGCATGGGGCTGTCGTTTGCCGAACAGCAGCTTGCCGCCGGCGCCGAAGTTACGATCGTCGGCCGCTCCGAGGACCGGTTGTCTGCCGCACGGCAGCGCTTGCCTCATCCGGAAAGGCTGAGGGCGATCGCAGCCGACGTCACAAACGAGGACGGGGTCCAGCGCCTGTTCCAGGATGTCGGCACGCTCGACCACATCGTCTCGACCGCCGCCGACGTTACGCGCGTCTATGTGTTGCTTCCCGAGATGGACATCTCGGTGGCGCGGAAAGTGATGGATTCCAAAATCGTCGGGCCGCTGCTTCTTGCCAAACATGGCGCGCCTCGTCTGACGCCCGGGGGATCGATCACGCTGACCTCGGGCATCGCCGCCTATCGTCCGGCGGCGAAAGGCTCGGTGGTGGCAGCCGTTAATGGGGCCCTTGGCTCACTCGCCTACGCGCTTGCCGTCGAACTGGCGCCGATCCGCGTCAACGTTGTCTCGCCAGGCTGGGTCGACACGCCGATTTGGGATGCCGTCGTCGGCAGCGGCAAGACGGCCGCGCTGGACGCCATGGCAAAGCGCCTGCTCGTCGGCCGGATCGGCCAGGCAGCCGACGTTGCCCAAGCCATTACGTCCCTGATGCACAACGGCTTCATCACCGGAACCGTGCTTCATGTCGATGGCGGCCAGCGGCTGGTCTAGTGACGGCCAGACCTCGCGAACCATTGCGAGGAACAGCCGCAAGACCGGCGCTTGAATGCGCCGGTGGCGCCATACCATGGTGACCGCCGTCACCGGGCTGCTTCCAACCCAGGGCAGCACGACGATATTGGCATCAGCCGCGGAAGCCACGAGACGCGGGACCAGCGCGCATCCAAGACCGCCTTCAACAAGACTCCGTATCGCGCCCATGCTGGCGAACTCGCCGACGAGTTTTGGACGGTCAGGCAACGTTGCGGCAAACGCTTCGTCGAACATCCGCCTATAGACGCAACCGCGCTGGGTGACGAGGAAAGCCTCGTCAGCCAGATCGTCGGGCGTCATGGCAGAATGTCCGGCCAACCGGTGATTTGCCGGCATTATGGTGACGAGCTCTTCTACTGCCACTTGCTCGCTTCGCAGCTCCGGTGCCGCCGCCGGGACGGCTCCGAAATGGAAAGATACATCCAGCGCCCCGCTTGTCACGCCGGCACGCAACCCACTGCTATCGTCCACCTTGAGGTTCAATTCCACATCGGGATGGCGCCGATGGAATTCCCCCAGCAAAGCTGGCAAGCGTGTCGAGCAAAGCGTCTCCAGGCCGCCGACCGTCAGGCGACCGGCAAGCGTGCCGCTCGCGTCGGCGACAGCGGAACGGGCTTCGTCCGCGAGATCGAGGAGATCGTTTGCGTAGTCCAGCAGGCGCTGTCCTGCCGCCGTCAGCTTCAAGCCACGCCGTGACCTGTCGAACAGCGACGTGCCCAGATCGGCTTCCAGCGCCTGGATCTGTTCGGTGACGCTCGATTGGGCAAGATGAACCCGCTCGGAGGCGCGCGTGATGTTCAAGGTGGTGGCGACCGCCACGAAGGTCTTGAGATGTCGAAGCTGCATGTCCTGAACCCGTCATATAGGCATAGGCTGCTTTGAACCGGGACCGCAAACGTGAAAAGGCCGGGAACATCGCCCGGCCTTTTTGTCTCGATAGGTGAAGCTTACTCCGCCGGCGCTTCCGCAACGTCCCGGCTGCGGCCGAGCGTTATCTTGGCCAGTGTGAAGGAGATCGCCGCGCAGAGCGTGATGCCCGCCACCATCGGCAGCGGCGTGCCGTCGAAAAACACGCCGGCGACGCCCATGGCGACCGCGCCGATGGCGAAGTGCAGCGTGCCCATCAGCGCCGACGCGGTGCCGGCGATCTCGCCATGCTCTTCCATGGCCAGCACCGACGTGGTCGGGATGACCAGGCCGAGAAAGCCGTAGCCGATGAACAGCAGCGCCGCCATCACGTCGAGCCGGTCGACACCCGATGCCATCACCGCGAACAGCACCACCATCGTCGTCGCATAGCCGGTCACCGCGACACGCACCACGCGCTGCAGCCCGAACCGCTCGGATAGCAACCCGGTCAGCTGCGACATGCCGATAAAGGCAACCGCATTGATCGAGAAGAACACGCTGTAAACCGAAGGCGACAGGCCATAATGGTCGATCAGGATGAAGGACGAGCTCGACAGATAGACGAAGAAGCTCGCAATGCCGAAGCCGGCGATGGCCGTCAGGCCAAGGAAGTTGCGGTCGCCCATCAGGAAGCGGTAGCCTGAAAGTGCCGTCCCGAAGGACGAACCGGCGCGCTCTTCGACCGGCCGCGTCTCCTTCAGCGAGGTCGCCAGCAGGATGGTGGCGAGCACGGCCGCGCCCGTCACCGTCCAGAACACGGCGCGCCAGCCGAAATTCTCGATGATCTGGCTACCGGTCAGCGGCGCCAGGATCGGCGACACCGAAAACACCAGCATCAGCAGCGACATCAACTTGGCGGCCTCGGTGCCGGTATGCAGGTCGCGCACGATGGCGCGCGGCACGGCCATGCCGGCGCTGGCGCCGAGCCCTTGCAGGAAGCGGAAGGCGATCAGCCATTCGATCGAGGGAGCCAGCGCCGAGCCGACGCCGCCGACCATGAACAGCGCCAGGCCGCCGTAGAGCGGCAGCTTGCGGCCGACCATGTCGGAGATCGGTCCGACGACGATCTGGCCGAAGCCCATGGAAAGAAAGAAGATCAGCAGGCTCATCTGCACCGCGGCAGTGCCGGCATGCAGATCCTCGCCGATCGACGGCAGGGCCGGAAGATACATGTCGATGGCAAACGGGCCGATCGCGGACAATAGGCCGAGCACGACCGCAATGCGGAGGAATTTGGCGTTCATGATAGCAGGCTCTTTCGAATTCTGGTTGCCGCCGAGGACCGACGTGTAACCCTAGGACGTTCCATCCCGTGGAGTTCCGACTCTTCTGCGGACCGAAACCCCCTTCGTGCAAGTCCACAAATTTAGACAGGCTTGTCTAATTCGTCAACCACCTCTATATAGTTTTGCATGAAGGCCAACGTCTCTCCTGACATTTTCCCGCCGCGGGGCCACGAGGCCAAGCGCATGTCGATTGTCGATGCCGCCGCCTCGGTCTTCTGCCGCGAAAGCTTCGCCGGTGCCAATATCGACATGATTGCCGCCGAGGCCGGCGTCTCCCGCCAGACCATCTACAATCATCACGGCGACAAGGAAAAACTCTTCGTTGCCATCGTCCGCGACCTCACCGAACGTTGCAATGCCGGCATCTTTGCCACGATTTCCACTTTTCCCGATCAGCCGAAGGATCTCGAGGCCGACCTCATCGCCTTTGCCGTCCGGATGAACCAAAACTGCATCTGCAACCGCGACGGCAAATTCCTGCGCAAGCTGATCCAGACCGAGGGCGGGCGCTATCCCGAGTTGTTCGCCGAATGGCGCGAAGAAGGACCGGGCAGGACATGGCCGGCGATCGCCGCCCGCTTCGCCCGCCTCGCTCATGCCGGCTTCCTTGATATCGACGATCCCGATGTTGCAGCGCGCCAGTTCATGGCGCTTGCCAATGCCGAGTTGCAGACGACCTTCATGCTCGGCGGTACACCAACCGAGGGCGAGGTGGTGCAATCGGCGACAAATGGCGTGCGTACCTTTCTGCGCGCCTTCGGCAGGCGGCAGCCTGCGGCCCGGGCAAGCAAACAGGGCGCGCTCGCCAACGCTTGACGATCAAAGCCGTTTGACGATCAAATCGTCGCCAATGGGCTTCGCTTCCGCACGCCGGCGATCTATATCCGGTTTACGCCGCGCTCAAGCTTGATTACAGCTATCAGGACGATTCAACGGAACCCGACAGCCACATGGCCGACGACCACATCCGCTACGACATTCTGGCCCAGGAGGCGTTGCGCGGCGTCATGCGCAAGGTCCTGGCCGAGGTCGCGCGCACCGGTCTCCCGGGCAACCATCATTTCTTCATCACCTTTCTCACCGGCGCGCCGGGTGTGCGCGTGTCGTCGCGGCTGCGCGAGCGCTATCCCGAACAGATGACCATCGTCATCCAGTTCCAGTATTGGGACCTGAAGGTGAGCGACACCGGTTTCGAAGTCGGGCTGTCGTTTTCCGACGTCCCGGAAAAATTGGAAATCCCGTTCTCGGCCGTGCGCGGCTTTTACGACCCGTCCGTCAACTTCGAGCTCGAATTCGACGTCAAGACGGATACCCCGGCGGAACAGGAGACAAAGGCCAAGCCTGCTCCCGAGCCGCTGGCCATCGTCGCCGAGAAAAAGCCCGAGACGAAGAAGAAAGCCGCTGAGGCGGAAAAGAAGCCTGCCGCGGCCGATGCCGGCGCCAAGGGCGCCGACGTGGTGTCGCTCGACGCCTTCCGCAAGAAGTGACCCGGCAGGCGGCGTGACATGGCCGAGATCGTCAATCTCCGTCAGGCACGCAAGCAGAAGGCGCGAGCCGAGAAGGAACGCCTGGCCGAACAGAACCGGGTGCTGCATGGCCGTTCCAAGACCAGCCGGGATCGCGACCGCCTGATCGCCGACAAGGCCGACAAATTCGTCGCCGGCCATCGCCGCGAAAAATCCGGCGATTCGGACAAATCCGATGCTTGAAGTGTGAGGGCGGTCGCGTGAGCCCGGTCGAAAAGCGCTCGGTCACCATTCGCGGCCACCGCACCAGCTATTCGCTTGAAAAGCCTTTTTACGACGACCTGGTCGCCATCGCGGCCGTGCGAAAACTGACGCTCGCCGCGCTTGTCGCCGAAATCGACGAGAGCCGCTCCCGTGATGCCAACCTCTCCTCGGCGCTCCGGCTCTATGTGCTGGATTGGGCCAAGCGCGGCAAGTTGTAGCCTTCAGGCGACACTGTCCTGTTTCCTGCGCCGCGCGCCGAAGCCCAGCAAAGCCGAGCGGTCGCGTTCTTCGGCCCGCTTCTTCGATCTGACGCGCATCAGGTCCTTCCAGCCGACATAGCCCACCAGCCGGGCATTTTCTCGCGTGACGACCGGCAAATGGGACACGTTCGCCATCAGCAGCTTGTCGGAGAGGCCCTCGAGATACTCATCCGGATAGGCCAGCGTGACCTTGCTGCCGGCCAGCAGTTCGCCAAGCATCGTCGTGCGGTGTTTACCGGCGCGTCTCCAGCGCAGGATCGCCGGCGGGTCGATAACGCCGAGCACGTGACCCTCTTCATCGACGACCGGAAAGCTTGGATGCCGCGTCTCGGGAGCCGTCAGGAACGCTGCCGCGCCATGCAGCGTCATCGTCGCCGGTACGCTTTCGACCTCGCTGGTCATCACCTCGCGCACCCTTGTCAGGGCGAACGGATCGACACGGTATTCGCGAACCATGTGATGCCCTCGCCGCGCGATTTTTTCGGTCAGGATCGAACGCTTCATCAACAGCACGGTCACCGCATGCGCGGTGGCGGTCGCCGCGATCAGCGGCACCAGGACATGGGTGTTGCCGGTCAGTTCGACCGCAAAGAAGGTGGCGGTCAGCGGCGCACGCATGGTGCCGCCCATCGTCGCCGCCATCGCCAGCAGCGCCCAGAAGCCCGGATCCGCGGCCGGCAGTAAGCCGGCGAGGACCGCGCCCATCGCCCCGCCCATGATCAGCAGCGGCGCCAGCACACCTCCCGACGTCCCCGAGCCGAGTGCGACCGACCAGATGATCGCCTTCACCACCAACAGGGTAAGCGCGGCGGTCGCAATCGTGCGGCCATCCAGCATGTCGGCGATATTGTCATAGCCGACGCCGAGCGCCTGCGGCTCGATCAGCCCGCCAATGCCGACCACCAGGCCGCCGAGCATCGGCCACCACATCCAGTGGATGGGCAGCTTCTGGAAACCGTCCTCGCAGGCGTAGACCATCTGGGTCAGCAACCCCGATAGCAGCCCGGCTGCCAAGCCGACCAGCAGCCAGCCGGCAAGGCCGGGAAATGAAGCCTCCATGCCGCCCTGAAACGGGAAGATCGGCCCAGGCAGATGCAGCATGGTGCGCTCGACCTCGGCAATGATGGCAGCGACCGCCACGGGAATGAAGCTGCGCGGCGTCCACTCGAAGAGCAGCAATTCCACTGCAAGCATGATGGCGGCGATCGGCGTTCCAAACACGGTGGTCATGCCGGCCGCCGCACCGGCCACCAGCAGCGTCTTGCGTTCATTGTCGCTGACCGGCAGCATCTGCGCGATCAGCGAACCGATGGCGCCGCCGGTCATGATGATCGGCCCTTCCGCGCCGAATGGCCCGCCGGTACCGATCGAGACTGCCGACGACAACGGCTTCAGGATTGCGACCTTGGCGTCGAGCCGCGAGCGTCCGAGCAGGATCGCCTCGATGGCTTCGGGAATGCCGTGGCCGCGGATCTTTTCGCTTCCGAAGCGAGCCATCACACCGATGACCAGTGCCCCGATCACCGGAACAAATACCGAGGCATAGCCAAGCGGCGTATCCTGCAGTTTCAGGTCGGCGAGCGTGAACTGGCCAAAATAGGCGATGTTCGTGGCAAGCCGGATCAGCTTCAAAAGGGCAATGCCGGCAAACAACCCCGCCGTTGCCACCACCACCGCGATGCCGGCAATGAGCAGCACCCTGGCATCGGTGGTAAAATCGCGCAGATGGCCGGGGTTGGAATGATCGGATTTCATTTGCAAACCTTGCTTTCTGGCGGCGTGCCGACTTGCGGATCGGTCGCTGGCCGTGCCACCGAAGATGGCGGGCACCAGCCATGTTGGTTCGCTCTGTATCGTAACGCGATATAAATATTCAAGGCCCGTTTGCGGCTTTGTCGGAAAGGAATCGATGGCAGACACTTCGAAGCCACAAAAGCGCGGCGCCACGATCGGGCCGGCCGACTACCAGAGGCTGTCCGAATTTCGCTACCTGATCCGCTGCTTTCTCGAATTCAGCCAGATCCAGGCGCAGGAAGCCGGCCTGACGCCACGCCAGCACCAGGCCCTGCTTGCGATCAAGGGATTTCCCGGAGGAGGGCCGGTGACCATTGGTGACCTCGCGGAGCGCCTGCGCATCCGCCATCACAGCGCCGTGGAATTGGTCAACCGTCTTTGCGAAGCCGGGCTCGTCGCGAGAGATAACGACGAGGAGGACCACCGCCGCGTGCTGCTGCGGCTGACCGAGCGCGCCGACCACAGTCTCGCCGATCTGTCAGCCGCTCATCTCGACGAACTCGGGCGGATCGAGCCGATGCTCAAGCGCTTGCTTGCTGGACGCGACACATAAGGGAAGAGCCGTCACCCGCCATTCAGCGATTTTAGCAGATCGTCGATCGACGAGGGATCGAACTTGAGCTTTGGCGGCGTCGGCACTGGCGGTGGCACGTTATTTGCGGCCGGTGGCGCCCGTTCCGCTCGCTCCGCCGCGGCCTTGCGTTCGGCGTCGAGCCTTGCCTTCTCTTGCGAGGCGATCCGCAATGCCTCTTCCGCCCTCTGGCGTTGCTGTTCTTCGGCCTGCGCTGCTTCCTCGGCAGCCTGTTGCGCCGCCTTGGCTTTGGCTTCGGCATCCGCTTCGGCCTTTGCAGCCGCCTCGGCTTTCGCCCTGGCCTCCGCTTCGGCCTTCGCCGCTGCATCCGCCTTCGCCTTGGCTTCAGCCTGCGCCCTGGCCTCCGCTTCGGCTTGGGCCTGCGCCTCAGCTTCGGCCTTTGCTTTGGCGTCCGCTTCAGCCTTCGCCTCAGCTTCAGCTTTCGCCTTGGCCTCAGCTTGCGCCCTCGCCTCCGCTTCGGCCTCCGCTTCGGCTTGGGCCTGAGCCTCGGCTTCAGCCTTTGCCCTGGCGTCGGCCTCAGCCTTCAGCCGCGCAGCTTCTTCCTGCTTGCGCCGTTCCTCCGCCGCTCTTTCACGCTCGGTTTGCAGGGCAGCGTAGTAGCGCACCTCCCGCCGCAGCCTTTGTTTCTCGAGCAGTGCGGCCTGCATGGCTTCGACCCGCTGCTGCTCCTTTTCCAGCGCACGCTGGGTCAGGAACTGTGCCAGCGGCTCGCTGTCGAACTGCCGTTTGGTGGCGCCGAACGGCCCGTCGACACTGAAATTCAAAACCGGTTCGGAGCCGACCAGCGCCTCGTCGCCGGGCCGGTAGGCGATCTCGCCCTTGGCATTGACGGTGCTGGTGTTCAGATCGGCGGTGATGTCGGCGGACAGCGTCGCGCCCGGGCTTTCGAATTTGACCGGCGGCGCCCTCAGCGTGCCGCCGGCGATGGTGAAAGCAATATCGGTGTCCTGCGCCGGAAAACTGCCGGCCGCAGCGATCTGCGGCACAAAGTCGGCAGTCTTCGACGCGTCGATATTGCGCCCTATCGCGTCGGCCTTGGCGATGAAAGCGCCAAAGGCATCCGGATTGAAGCCGGCAATAGTCATGCCCTTGAGCGTTGCCGTGCCGGAACCGGACAGCGCCGCAACCATCGCGTCGACCGATTTGCCGCTGGTCGAAAGCGCCGTCGAGAACTCGCCGCTTCCGCTGATGCCGGCGTCCGGCAGCACGGCTATCAAATCGGCGCCGGCGAGTTTCATCTGACCGGAGAAGAGCCCGGTGCCGTCATTGTTCTTGAGCTCGAACAGGCCACTCAACGCGCCGCCGAGGAACTTTGCTTTGAGGTCGGAAACGCGGATGCCCTCCTGGTCGAGCTGCAGCGACAGCGCAGCGTCATAGGCGGTGGCTAGCGGGCCGGCGGAAAGCGACGCCGCCGTCAGATCGAGATCGGCGGTAAATGGCAGACTGGATTTCTGGCTGAACGGTGCTGTCGGCCAGGCCCCGTCATTGACAAGGAAGGCCTGGTCGCCGAACAGCATCACCGCCATCGGATCGAGGTCCAGCTCGTCCAGCGACAGCGCGCCGGCAAGATGCGGCAGCCCCTCTTTCACGTCGATATTTACGTCACCGGAAAGCGCCGCTTCATTGACGGCGCCGCTGAGGCCGCTCAACACCAGGAGACCGTTGCCGTAGTCGGCATCGGCAGCAAGCGACGTCGACATACCGGTCCCCATGCCGGGCAGGCCGACGCCGGTCGTCATCAGCCATGGCTCGATGTCGGCCGTTTCAAGGCTGACCTTGCCCTTGGCGGCCGCGCCCTGAGGCGTGTCGGCAATTGTCCCGTCGAAACCAGCTTTGAAGTCATTGCCGGCCAGGCTGAATCGTGTCGCCAGGCCGCCGCCAAGCGTGCCTTTGGCCGAGACGTCGGTGGTCGCCTCGCCGAGCATGCCGAGTGGCAGTGCCGGCAATCCGTAGAGCGCCAGAAGCGCGGTGGCGTCGGCGTTCCTTGCGTTGAAGGTCAGCGTCACCGGCGCTTCGAGAGGCCGGTCGAGCGCCCCTTTGCCGGACAGCGACGCCGAAAAGGCCGAGCCACCGGCCTTGCCCTGTGCGCTCATTGCCAGTCCGGTCGTACCATCGCCATTGTCTGCGGCACTCGTGACCGCGTCGATACGCGCATCCTGGAACAGCTCGGGATAGGCAGCAGCACGCTCCGCCAGCCCCTTCAGCACCGAATTATCCGGATAATGCCGGACGGCGACGTCGATCAGCGGCTTGAGGTCGACGGCGACCACCGAGGCGTCGAGCTTGCCGGTCGGGCTCGCCGGGAAATCCTTGATCCGGCCGGTGGCGCTGATCGAGGCGCCGGCAAGTCCGCCGATCGACAGCCGGTCGATCTCAAGCAGCCCATCGCGCAATCTAAGCGCGGTGTCGACGCTGTCGGCGGTCAACCCGCCGGCGCTGACCGGCCCGGCCTTGATCTGGAAATCGAGGTCGCGGTCGGAAAAGCGGTTGGCGCCCTTGTCGCTGACGAAGATCGAGGCGAAGGCGGCGAGCCCATCGATGTCGA
This sequence comes from Mesorhizobium sp. WSM4828, assembly GCF_055811175.1. Lineage (NCBI taxonomy): Bacteria > Pseudomonadati > Pseudomonadota > Alphaproteobacteria > Hyphomicrobiales > Phyllobacteriaceae > Mesorhizobium > Mesorhizobium sp. WSM4828. Next base: position 165,364 of record NZ_JBVVQK010000007.1, read on the forward strand.
GTTCGCCGCCGTCCAGTTGCATCAGCACCGATGGACGGGTGTCGTCGGGCTGGCTGGAATCGATGCGGCCGGAGAACTTCGCCTTGCCGAGGATGAGTTCGAGATCGCTGAAGGCCTGGTGCTTCTCGCTCACATCCACCTTGGCCTTGAAGCCGGCGGCCGGCAAGCGGCGGATCGCCTCGTCGACATCCTTCGACAGCCATGCGGCAAAGCCGGAGGGCTGCGCCACCGCCAGAAGCAGCGATCCGGTGAAACCGAAATGATCTTCGACGCTGACCATGCCATTGGCTTCCAGCTTGGCGCGGCCGGGCAGTGTCGCGGCCAGCGATTTTACCGCCCAGCCGCCCTCGGCCGGTTCGGCGGACAGGTGCACGTCGCGAACCGTGGTGTCGCCTGCCACCACCGCCGGCAGTTTCACCTCGACCGTGCCCGGTATGGTCGGCTTCGGCAGATCGAGCAGCGCCTGCTCCAGCGCCGCCACCCGCTCGGACAGCGTCAATCCGGCACCGGCCGCCGCCCCCACGGCCTCATCGAACTGCACCTGGGCACCATTGGCCTCGATCGAGAAATGCGGCTTCAGCCCAAGGTCGACCGTAGCCTTGCCGTCGGCGGTGTAGGGATTGTCGAGAGGCCCGGTCTCGAAGCGGAATTCGTCGACGCCGAGCTTCTGGTGGTCGAGCGAAAACTTGCCGTTCAGCCTGAAGCCCGGGTCCGGTTTGCCGGCGCTGACTTTCAGCGCCTCGCCGCCGGTGCCCAGCTGCCGCGCCGCAGTCCGGTCTGCGCCCGATATCTTGAACTGGCCCGAATAGACGGCGGCGCCCTCGACGAGGCCCACATTGCCGTCGGTCTCGATGGCCAGCGGATAGGCATCCGGATCGGCCTTGAGCCTGAGTCGCATTTGCCCGTCCGGTTCGGCCTTGCCGGTGGAAGCGGCGATCGTGGTCCGCAACCCGTCCAGCAACAGCGAGCCGTCCAGTCGCCAGGGGCCGGCTAGCGACTTGGCCGAGATCGTCGAGTTGATCCCGGAAATAAGATGGCTGCGGCCGCCGGCGGCGTGGCTGAGCGCGATCTGTCCTTCCGTCACCGTCAGCTTCTCGATGGAGATCTGGCCGGGATCGAAGGGCGAGGACGGCCGTATCGTCCAGTCGACCGTGCCGTCGGCGGCGATGTCGATCGTCGCCTTTGGCCGCACCAGGCGCATGTCGAAGATCAGCACCTCGCCGCGCAGGAATGGCGCGAGTTCTGCATCCATCGAAAAGGTTTCGACGGTCATCGCCGGCTGGCCGTTAGGGCCACCGGCAACGGCGACGTTGGAAAAAGTCACCGAGGGGAACGGCAACAGCCTTGCCGTCGCATCGCCTCGCACGGTCACCTTGCGGCCCAGGACGGCACTCGCCTCGCGCTCGAAATCGGCACGGTAACCCGTCCAGTCGACAAAGTACGGCACCACCAGCGCCGCACACAGCACCAGCACGAGAAGCCCACCGAAGATCACGAACAGGCGTGCGAGCATGAACTCCTGGATAGTTGATTGAAAGTCAGTGGCACTCTACCCGCATCAGCGTGTCGATAAAGAGGCAAATAGGGGCGCGCCGGCGGCCCGATGTCAGTCCTTTCCCGGCAATATCTTGCCGGGGTTCATTATGTTCAGCGGGTCGAGCGCCTGCTTGATCGTGCGCATGATGTCGACGCCATGACCAAGCTCATGCCGCAGGAAGCCGATCTTGCCCTGCCCTATGCCGTGCTCACCAGTGCAGGTGCCGTCCATGGCGATGGCGCGCATATTGAGCCGCGCCACGAATTTTTCCGCCAGCGCGATCTCCTTCGGGTCGTCCACGTCCATCAGCACCAGCACATGGAAATTGCCGTCACCGGCATGGCCGACGATCGGTGCGATCAGGCCCATCTCGGCGATATCCGCCTCGGTCTCGGTGACACATTCGGCAAAGCGCGAGATCGGCACGCAGACATCGGTCGACAGGCCCTTGGCGCCCGGCCGCAGCGTCAGCGACGACCAGTAGGCATCGTGCCTGGCCTTCCACAATTTCGTCCGCTCTTCGGCGACGCTGGTCCACAGGAACGGCCCGCCGCCATTTTCCTCGGCGATCATGCCGAACGTCTCGGCCTGTTCGGCAACGCTGGCATCGCTGCCGTGGAACTCGACGAACAGGCACGGGCTCTCCGGATAGTCGAGCTTCGAATAGGTCTTCATCGCCCGCATCTGCAGTGCGTTGACCAGTTCGATGCGCGCCACCGGAATGCCCATCTGGATGGTCGCGATCACCGCGTTGCACGCCGCCTCGAGGCTGGGGAACGGGCAGACGCCGCCTGAAATCGCCTGCGGAATGCCCTGCAGCTTCAAGGTCAGCTGGGTGATGATGCCAAGCGTGCCTTCCGAGCCGATCAGCAGCCGCGTCAGATCATAGCCGGCCGAGCTTTTCTTGGCGCGCTTGCCGGTCGTCACTGCTTCGCCGTCGGCCATCACCGCCGTCAGCGACAGGACGTTCTCGCGCATCGTGCCGTAGCGCACCGCGTTGGTGCCCGACGCACGCGTCGCAGCCATGCCGCCGAGCGAGGCGTTGGCGCCCGGATCGATCGGAAAGAACAGGCCGGTGTCGCGCAGGTGCCGGTTCAGATCCTCGCGCGTCACACCGGGCTCGATGGTGCAATCGAGATCCTGCGGATTGACCGCAATGATGCGGTTCATGCGTGACGTATCGAGTGAGATGCCGCCGCCCGGCGCATTGGTGTGGCCCTCCAGCGAAGAGCCGACGCCGAAGGCAATCACCGGCACGCGATGTGCCGCGCATGCGCGCACGATTTCCTGCACCTCCTCCGTCGTCTCGGCAAAGGCGACACCGTCCGGCGCCTGCGTCGGGATATAGGTCGTGGTGTGCGCGTGCTGGGCGCGGATCGCCTGGCCGGTCTGGAATCGCTCGCCGAGCCGCTGCTTGAGGATGCCGAGTACGGCGGCGATCCCTTCTTCATTGCGCTCGACCGGATTGAGGTCGCTTAGAGCCATCGATTCCTCCGCGAATGGACCAGCGTCCACCCTTGTTCTGCATCTAGGGATGCGTAGTCTCACCAACCACGCTCTGTCCAGTCCACGCTCATCCCGGCATGACGAGAAGGAAGTTTCCAATGCCCATTCCCGCCCCTTTCGTCTCTCGCGCCATGGACATCGAGGAGGCCTGGATCGACTACAACGGCCATCTCAACATGGCCTATTACAACGTGCTTTTCGACCGTTGTTCCGACGAAGCCTTCGAGATGATGGGGATGGGGCCGGCTTATGTGAAAGAACGACGGCTCACCATCTACACCGCGGAGGTCCATGTCTGCTACGTCCAGGAACTGCATCTCGACCACAAGGTCACGGTCTCGTTCCAACTCCTCGACCATGACGAGAAGCGGCTGAGGGCCTATCAGGAAATCCGCCATCTGGATGGCTGGCTCGCCGCCACCTCCGAAACGCTGTCGCTGCATGTCGACATGGCTGGCCCGAAGGTCGCGCCCTTCCCCGCCGACGTCCTGGCCAGGGTGGAAGCGATGCGCGTCGCCCACGCCGCGCTGCCGATGCCGGAGCGCGCCGGCCGCTCGATCGGTATTCGTCGTAAGCCGGCTTGAACCAAGAGAGCGCTTGAACCACGGGCCAACCGCCGTTAACCTTACCGAGGTTTTAACGTGAACAAGCCGAATTGAGACGTTGAACGACTCAGCGCGGCGTTGGAAAACCATCCGCATCGAATTGCGATACGGGCGGCGGAGCAGCAGCGGTTCGGGGAACGTGCATGAAAACCGACATCAAGGTCGAGGCGGACAGGCTGGCGGCTGATCCACGCATCACCGACTATGATTTCTGGCGCTCGCTGAAGAACCTCAACAACGAGATCTTCCACATCGCCAACAACAACGAGCCGATCCCCTTCGCCATGATCCGCTGGCGCGCCATCCTTAAGCAGGCGCGGATCAAACGCGGCCACGCCTGAACGGTGCGGGAAGAAACAGACCGGCCGTCCGGTTTGCATTTGGAATATTTGCGCCGCCCCTCGTCGCCCCGCCATGCACTTCTCCCCATCGCGCCAACGCGTTCCGCGACGGTTACAGCGTCGGTGAATTGCGTCGGTGAATTGCATTGCCTACTCCCTGCCAATATGGATTGCTGGCGGATAGCAATGGAGATGCGGGATGGCGAATGACTCGCTGTCTGAAATCGAAGCAGGATTGCCGACATGGGCGGCGGCGATCGCTCGTCGACTTGACTTCTTCCGGAGCCGGCATTTCAGCAAACATAGCATCAGTGAGTTGACGGTCGTTCTGGCTGCGCTTCGCCGCCGCGTCGCGGCACCAGGCGGTGGGGATCAGGCTCTCCGCGCTTTTCTGCACGCCTGCCTGGCGCTGCTTGAAGAGGCAGCGGCCTCGCGAACGGACCTCGCGAGCATCTCCCGTGACTTGGCAACGATGTGCGACATGGCGCGAACTTCCCTTGAGGGCGATTGCGACGATCGGCCATTAATGGACTATGAGGGCGATATGAAAGGTTTGTCTGGTGCATCACGCTGGGCCGCCCGAGTCCCGAGTCGCGTGGTTTGGTTGGCCGCCGTGGCTGCCGAGGTGCCTGATGCGGAAGCCGAAGCCGCCGTTAGGCTGGTGAATGACCTGTCTGCCGTTGATGCGGACTTTCCTTTGCGCGCCCTTCGTGTGGCGTCCCGAGCTTAAGCGTCGTCTTGCGGCTCGTGCCTCTGCTCCTTGCGACCGCTGCCGCCGCCCGATAGGGCTACGTGGCTGTTGCCAACCCACCTCATCACGGTTGGCGTTTCACCGCCCCCAGCGGCGATCGCGGCACCACCGGCGACGACTGGATGATCGCCGTATTGGTCATCGCATGGGGAATGATCCGGTCGATCACCCGCTCGAGCTCGGCGACCGAGCCGACATGCGCCAGCGCGATGAAACAGTCTTCGCCGGTGACCCGGTCGCATTGGGCGATTTCCGGCAGGTCGCGGATGATTTCGGCCACGACAGCGAGCTGTCCCGGCACCGGCCTGATGCGCAGCCATGCCGACAGCTTCAGGCCGAGCGCGGCCGGATTGATGCGCACCGTATAGGCCTCGATCACGCCGCTTTCCTGCAGCCGCTTGATGCGCTCGGCAACGCTCGGCGCCGACAGGCCGACCGACCGCGCCAGCTCGGCGGTGCTGGTGCGCGCATCCTTCTCCAGCAGGCGCAGGATTTTCAGGTCGGCCGGATCCAGATCGCTATTTTCATTTCGAAGGCGTTTCAGCGGAATACTCCTTGCTTTCGGAAAGCAAATAGCCGCAGAGGCCGGCCATCATCCATATCAATGGCAAAAATCGCCTGCGATACTGATCCTATGCAAGATCGGACGCAAGCCCCGGCAGCGAGTCCGGCACTCGCCGGCCCCGCCTTTACCTTGGCAAACGCGGTCCCGCCGCATCTCTGGTTCGGCGTCAGTGCCGTGTTCCACTATCTCGGACCGGCCTTCGCGGTGCTGCTGTTCCCGCATGTCGGCGTGTTGGGCATGGCTTGGCTGCGCATCGCCACCGCGGCACTCGTCTTTGCCCCATTGACCCGTCCATGGGCGGTCTTCGCCCGCGCCGATCGCTCGACGCGATTGTTGCTTGTGGCTTTCGGCGTCTGCCTTGGGGTGATGAATTGCTCGTTTTACCTGGCGCTCGACCGGCTGCCGATCTCGCTGGTGGCGGCGATCGAATTCGTCGGCACGATCGGCGTCGCGCTTGTCGGCCTCAGAAGCCCGCGCAATCTGGCCGCCCTTGCCGTCGCGGTCGCCGGCACCTTGTTGCTCATCGACATCAAATGGTCGAGCGACCCGGTCGGTCTGTTCTGGGCCTTCCTCAATGGCGCACTGTTCGTTGGCTATATCGTGCTCGGCCACCGCGTCGCGCGCGCCGGCGCCGGCGATGGCATCGCCGGGCTGGGTGCCGCCATGGCGGTCGCCCTTCTCGTCGTACTGCCGATCGGTTTTGCCGATGCACTGCCGGCTTTTTCGGCGCCGCCGCTGCTGCTTGCAGCGGTCGGCGTCGGCATCTGCTCGTCGGTCATTCCCTATGTTTGCGACCAGCTTGCCATGTCGCGGCTGCCGCGCTCCAGCTTCGCGCTGATGCTGTCTTTGCTGCCGGTCACCGCGACGTTGATCGGCGTCATTGTGCTGCGGCAGGTGCCGAGCCTCACCGACTGCATCGGCATCGCGCTGGTGGTGGCCGGCGTTGCATTTCACAAACCGGCGCCCGCCTGATCAGGCCAGCTTCTCCTTGAGGAAGGCGATCGTCCGGCCCCAGGCGAGATCGGCCGCCTTCTTGTCGTAGCGGGCCGCCGACGTGTCGTTGTTGAAGGCATGGTTGGCGCCTTCATAGACATAGACCGAGTATTCGACATGGGCCGCGTCGAGTTCCTTCTTGAAGGCGTCGATGCCGGCATTGGTGCGGGTGTCGAGGCCCGCATAATGCAGCATGAGCGCGGCCTTGATCTTCGGCACGTCCTGGGCCTTCGGCTGCATGCCGTAATAGGCGACGGCGGCGGCGAGGTCCGGCGCGTTGACCGCCAGCATGTTCACCGTGCCGCCGCCCCAGCAGAAGCCGACGGCGCCGACCTTGCCGTTGCCGTCCTTGTAGCCCTTGAGGTAGGCGACCGTTGCGACGGCATTGGCGGCGACCTGTGCTGGATCGAGCTGGGAAAACAGGTCACGTGCCCTGTTTTCATCGTCGGGCGTGCCGCCGAGCGGCGTCATGAAGTCCGGCGCAAGCGCTACGAACCCTTCCAGCGCAACGCGGCGCGCCACATCGCGAATATGCGGGTTGAGGCCCCTGTTCTCATGCACCACGATGACGGTGCCGAGTTTGCCGGTCTGGTCCGCCGGCTTGACCAGATAGCCCTTCATCTGGCCGCCGCTGCCGGGATAGCTGATGTCCTCGCCTTTCACACGCGGATCGTCTTCCGCAACAATAGCCGCCTGGGCCGAGTTCGCCGCCAGCAGCGGCGCGATCGCGGCCGCTGCCGCACCCGATCCGGCAAGCCTGGTCAATTGCTCCATGAAGCGGCGGCGGTCGAGCGTCAGATGCGTGTATTCATCATAGGCATCGATCATCGCCTGAGTAATCACAGGCTCGGTGGAAGTGGGTCCGGCAGATGTTGTCATGGCGCGCTCCTCCTCGGCCCCCCGCGGCAACATAGAGCCGAAGCTTGCCTGGTCCAGTCACGGCTAAGTGAGGCTGCCATAAGTCCCTGCACGGAGGCCGTGATGCGCGCGTCTCACTGTCGTTAAATTTTGGTCCTTTGTGGCAATGCTAAATGCACGCACCACGATGTAAAAGAAGGGCTATGCGTTACTCGGGCCATTTGGCGAAGGAGAATGGCCATTTGGCGGGAAAAGAATGCCTGATTGACTACGAAGGAATACGCCAATGACCTTTCCCTCCGCGCTTCTGGCAAGTGGGTTCGCCCTCGCCGCTATGACTTTGCTGGCGCTGCGGTTCACCGCCTTCAAACGATCGTTGGTCAAGGTCCGCGCCAATCGGCACCCGCCCGCAAACACCAAAGCCTGAGGAAAGGTCATGGACGTTCAGGACATCATCAACACCGTCTCCCAGAAATCCGGTCTCAACCAGGCTTTAACGGAAAAGATCGTCGGCACGATTTTCTCGGTGCTCGAACACGAGGCGGAAGGCACGACCCTGTCCAGCTTCTTCGCCAAGATCCCGGGAGCCGACGCCCTGGCCAAGCAATATGATGTCATGGCTCCCGGCGCAGCTTCCGGTGGTGGCCTCCTGTCCTCGCTGGAGGGCGCGCTCGGCGGCGCTCTCGGTGAAAAGACCGGCGCGCTGATCAACGGCGTCGCCATACTCAAGGCATCGGGCCTCACGCTGGCACAGATCAGCCAGGCCGGCACGATGCTGGTCCAGCAGGCCGAGACAGCCGCCGGCCCGCAGCTAACCAGTGAGGTACTTGCATCGGTACCCGACCTGAAGGGGCATCTCGGGCTCTGAAGGAACTTCTCTATTTCGGCAGCGTATAGGCCATCACATAATCGCCCGGCTTGGTGCCGACCGAGCCGTGGCCGCCGGCAACGATGACGACGAACTGGCGTCCGTCGGCTACCGTGTAGGTCATGGGTGTCGACTGCCCGCCCGCCGGCAGCCGCGCCTGCCACAGCTGCTTGCCAGTCGTCAGGTCATAAGCGCGCACATAGTCATCGACCGCCGCACCGAGAAAGGCGACGCCACCGGCTGTGATCATCGGCCCGCCAATGCCGGGCACGCCGACCTTGAACGGCAGCGGCAGCGGCGTCATGTCGTAGACGGTGCCGTTGCGATGCTTGTAGACGATCTTGCCGGTCCGAAGGTCGGCGCCCGCCACATAGCCCCAGGGCGGCGCCTGGCAGGGAATGCCGAGCGGCGACAGGAACGGCTTCAATATGACTGCGTAAGGCGCACCTTCATTGCGGTTCAGGCCCTGTTCGCTGCCCTTGGTGTCGCCGGGCGGCGGCACGTCGGCGCGCGGCACCAGCTTGGAGATGAACGCCAGGTATGTCGGCATGCCGAACATCACTTGCCGGACCGGATCGACTGCCACGCCGCCCCAGTTGAAGGTGCCGAAATTGCCGGGGTAGATCAGCGAGCCCTGCAGTGACGGCGGCGTATAGCGGCCCTCATAGCGCAGCTTCCGAAGCTCGATCCGGCAGGCCAGCTGGTCGAACATGGTGATGCCCCACATGTCGGCGCCAGTCAGCGGTTTCGGACTGAAGCTCAGGTCCGAGAGCGGCTGCGTCGGCGAGGTATGGTCGCCTTCGATCGCGCCGCCCGGCGCCGGTAGTTCCTTGACCGGAACGATCGGCTCGCCGCTGCGCCGGTCGAGCACGTAAAGGTCGCCCTGCTTGGTCGGCCCGACCAGCGCCGGCACCACGCCACTTTCCGTGGTGATGTCGACCAGCGTCGGCTGCGCCGGCACGTCCATGTCCCAGAGATCGTGGTGCACGGTCTGCCGCACCCAGCGCAATTGTCCGCTGTTGAGATCGAGCGCGGTGATCGACGAGGAGAATTTCTCGTCATTGGCGCTGCGACCGGCGCCGAGCTGGTCCGGCGTCTTGTTGCCGAGCGGCACATAAAGCAGGCCGAGCTTCTCGTCGGCGCTTGCCGTCGACCACATGTTGGGCGAGTTGTTGGTATAGGTCTGGCCCGGCGGCAGCGGCGTCGTCTGGTCCGGATTGCCGGAATCCCAGTTCCACAACAGCGCGCCGGTGTCGGCATCGTAGGCACGGATGACGCCGGACGGCTCCTGCGTCGAATAATTGTCGTTGACCGCGCCGCCGACGATGATCTTGTTGGCGACGATCAGCGGGGCCGAGGTCGAATAATAATAGCCCGGCTTCGGATATGGCATGTTGGCGAGCAGGTTCAGCGTGCCACCTTCGGCGAAAGTCGGGCAGACCTGGCCATTCGCGGCATCGAGCGCGATCAGCCGGGCGTCGGATGTCGGCAGATAGATGCGTGTAGCGCAGGGCTGGCCGGCGGCGATCTTAGCATCGGCGTAATAGGACACGCCGCGGCAGGTCTGGTGCTGACGGTCCTTGTTCAACTTGATCTTGGGATCGAAGCGCCATTTCTCCTTGCCGCTCGCGGCATCGATGGCGATGGCGAAATTATGCGGCGTGCAAATATAGAGCGTGTCGGCAATCTTCAGCGGCGTCACCTGATAGGTCGTCTCGCCGATGTCGTCGGGCCCTTTCACGTCGCCGGTGCGATAGGTCCAGGCCGGCTGCAGATTGGCAACGTTTTCGGCGGTGATCTGGTCGAGCGGCGAATAGCGCTGGCCATATTGCGTGCGACCGTAATAGTGCCATTCGCCAGCCGGCACGTTGCCGCCGAGGTCGGCCGTCGGCGTCACCTTGTCGGTGTTGAGTTCACCCGCAATATCCTTTGGATCGACCGTCATCGAATAGCCGGCGACGGCAAGCGAGGCCAGCACGGCGAGGATCAGCGGCGCGCGTCCGTCGGGACCGGTAAGCCCGCGCCGCGCCCATGGCGTCAACAGCCACAGCGCGACAAGCACGATGATGCCGCCGCGCGGGCCGAGTTCCCACCAGTCGAAGCCGGTTTCCCAGACCGCCCAGGCGAGCGTGCCGAGCACGATCGCGGCGTAGAGCCACAGCGCCGTGGATCTGCGCCTGTAGAGCAGCCAGGCGGCGACAAGGAAAGCTAGACCGGCGATGACGTAATACCAGCTGCCGCCCAGCGTCACGAGCCAGATGCCGCCGCCGCCAAGCGCCATGCCGATGAGAAAAAGGATCAGGGAGGTGATGACCACAGCCAAGACGGTGCTCCTTCGACTGGTGCGCTCCGCGACGCGTCCATGGGCAACCCCGCATTGCGTTCCTGCCCCCACGCAACTTTCTCCGGCCCGCCTTGTGTGTCAAGCGAGCTCGAAGCAATCCATGATCGGACCAACAACGACGCTGCTGATTTTAGCGCTGCGGGCAAACTCGAGGCCACACGCTAAAGTAGCGATCTCACCTTGCCGGTAACCAGGTTTTCCACCAATCTGGCTTGAGCCACCAAAGCCTTGGAGCAACCAGAGTGACGTCATTCCTTGTGCCTACGACGCGAGCAGTGCTTATCGTATACGCTCTCCTTCTCGGGCTGGTCGCCGGGACAGTGGCCGCACCAGCACAGACGATCGGCGAGATCAACAGGGCAAACGGCCTTCACGAGATGCTGATGGGCATCGGCCCCAGTATCGCCAATGGCATAAACTCCATACCGGGACCTCTGTCGAAAAATTTTCAGGAGGCCTGGTCGGAGGCGATGGAAGGCTCCTTCGACGCGGCCAAAATGGAGACGGCCGTCGAATCGCACATGGCGGACAAGCTGACCGCTGCCGATCTATCCGATCTTGCCGCGTTCTACGCTTCGGCTTTGGGCAAACGCGTTACCGCTCTGGAAATTCAATCGTCTGGTTCTGAGGGTAAGGAAAGAAAGAGGACAGATGGCCACCGCATCCTCGCCGAGCTGCTATCCAAGGATCCGGTCCGTCTCGAGTTGTACAGGAAGATCATGGATGACATCAGCGCCGTCGACACGGGCGAAGCAATGGCGCTGAATATAGGCTACGCGATGTTTTCGGGCGTGGTGGGAGCGGCAGGAAAACCCCTCCCGGACGACCAGATCATGGCTCTGGTGCACCGGCAATACGCAAGCATTCGCCAGAAAATCGAACAAAACGTCATGGAAGGTGCCGCCTACACGTACAAAGATCTGCCGCTTGAAGATCTCAAGCTCTATTCGACATTCCTGGCGTCGCCCGCCGGCAGCCGCTACTACGATCAAATGCTGGCCGCTCTGAGCGCGGTGATAGCAGGGGAAGCGCGCTCGTTCGGACACCGGTTGTTCGTAGCACTGGGTTACCGCAAGGCCTGAGCAGGCGGGTATCGCACCGCTCGGGTGCTTTACCAGAACAAAACGGAGACACTTCTGGCCTTTCGCCGCCGAATCACTACATTCGGGGGGAGATGTCCGGCTTTTCGGAAGACATGCCCTTTTTTGACGAACCGAACGCGCGGCCCGTGGCCCCGTCGGGCATTGCCGCGCGCGCCATGGCTGCCCGCAGCAACCAGAACAACGCGCCCGATTATCTCAACGGCCTCAACCCCGAGCAGCGGCTGGCGGTGGAAACCACCGAAGGCCCGGTGCTGGTGCTGGCCGGCGCCGGCACCGGCAAGACGCGGGTGCTCACCACCCGCATTGCCCACATCCTTGCCACCGGCAAGGCCTTCCCCTCGCAGATCCTCGCCGTCACCTTCACCAACAAGGCGGCGCGCGAGATGAAGCAGCGCATCGGCCTGTTGATCGGCGACGGCAATGTCGAGGGCATGCCGTGGCTCGGCACCTTCCATTCGATCGGCGTCAAGCTGCTGCGCCGACATGCCGAGCTGGCCGGGCTCAAATCCGACTTCACCATTCTCGACACCGATGATGTCGTACGGCTGATCAAGCAGCTTATCCAGGCCGAAGGGCTGGACGACAAGCGCTGGCCGGCCAAGCAGTTCGCCCAGATGATCGACAGCTGGAAGAACAAGGGCCTCGGTCCCGCCGACATCCCCGAGGGCGATGCACGTGCCTTCGCCAACGGCAAGGGCCGCGAGCTCTACAAGGCCTATCAGGAGCGGCTGAAAACGCTGAACGCCTGCGACTTCGGCGATCTCCTGTGCCACCCGATCCGCATCTTCCGCGCCAATCCGGACGTGCTGAAGGAATACCACAAGCGCTTCCGCTACATCCTCGTCGACGAGTACCAGGACACCAACACCGCCCAATACATGTGGCTGCGCCTGCTGGCACAGCGGCCGCAAGGCAAGCCAATCTCCCCCCTCGTGGGGGAGATGTCCGGCAGGACAGAGGGGGGCGCGAAGGATCGCGACGCTACCAACGGTCCTGGCGGAAACGCCGGCGGGACAGCGCCCCCCTCTGTCGGCTCCGCCGACATCTCCCCCACGAGGGGGGAGATTGGGCGCTCTTCGGCCGAAGGCCGCAAGCCCGACCGGGCGTCGGCCGGCCAGGCCGCCCCTGCGGAGGCCAGCGAGCGAAGCTCGCGCGCGGCCGTGAGCGAAAGCAAAGTTAACATTTGCTGCGTCGGCGACGACGACCAGTCGATCTATGGCTGGCGCGGCGCCGAGGTCGACAACATCCTGCGCTTCGACAAGGACTTTCCCGGCGCCACCATCATCCGGCTGGAGCGCAACTACCGCTCGACCGCACACATCCTCGGCACCGCCTCGCATCTCATCGCCCACAATGAGGGCCGCTTCGGCAAGACGCTGTTCACCGAAAAGATCGCCGAGGACGACGAAAAGGTGCATGTCCATGCCGCCTGGGATTCCGAGGAGGAGGCCCGCGCCGTCGGCGAGACCATCGAGGCCTACCAGCGCCAGAAGCACAATCTCAACGACATGGCGATTCTCGTCCGCGCGTCCTTCCAGATGCGCGAGTTCGAGGACCGCTTCGTCACGCTCGGCCTCAACTACCGCGTCATCGGCGGCCCGCGCTTTTACGAGCGCCTCGAAATCCGCGACGCGCTGGCCTTCTTCCGCGTCGTCGCGCAAGGCGCCGACGACCTCGCCTTCGAGCGCATCGTCAACGTGCCGAAGCGCGGCCTTGGCGAGGCCACCATCCGCCAGATCCACGACACCGCACGCGCCCTGCGCATTCCGATGCTGGAAGCGGCGGCAACACTCGCCGAGAGCGACGAGCTGAAGCCGAAGCCGCGCGCGGCACTGCGCGAGGTCGCCGCCAATTTCGAACGCTGGCAGAAGGCGCTGGAGACCACGCCGCACACGGAGCTCGCCGAGACCATTCTGGAGGAGAGCGGCTACACCGACATGTGGAAGAACGACCGCTCGGTCGAAGCGCCGGGCCGGCTGGAAAACCTCAAGGAGTTGATCCGCTCCATGGAGGAGTACGAATCGCTGCGCTCCTTCCTCGAACATGTCGCGCTGGTGATGGACGCCGAGCAGAATGCCGAGCTCGACGCCGTCAACATCATGACGCTGCATTCGGCCAAGGGCCTCGAATTCGAAACCGTGTTCCTGCCCGGCTGGGAAGAAGGCCTGTTCCCGCACCAGCGTTCCCTGGACGAGGGCGGCCGCTCCGGGCTGGAGGAGGAACGCCGCCTCGCCTATGTCGGCCTGACCCGCGCCAAGAAGAACCTGCACATCTGGTTCGTCTCCAACCGCCGCATCCACGGCCTCTGGCAATCGACCATCCCGTCGCGCTTCCTCGACGAGCTGCCGGAAGCCCATGTCGAAGTTTCCGAGAGCGGCAACTCCTATGGCGGCTACGGCAATGCCTATGGTGGCGGCTCGTTCGCCTCCGGTCGTGGAGGCCAAGGTGCAGGCAGGCAGAACCCCTATGGAGCATCGCGCTTCGACAACATAGGCGGCAATAACGGTGCTGAAAAATCCGGCGCCTTCTCCAGCACCTATGCGACACCGGGCTGGCAGCGCGCTCAGGCCAACCGCACCGAGGCGACCGACCGCAACTGGGGCACCCGCTCCGGCCACCAGGTCGAGCGCATCGGCTATGGCGAAACCGACTCCGGCTACGGCGCCGGCCGCACCTCGATCAAGGGCCGCACCATCGACGGCGAACTGGTCGCCAAATCCGTCGCCGACACGCCCTCCCCCTTCAATGTCGGCGACCGCGTCTTCCACCAGAAATTCGGCAACGGCAACATCTCCGCCATCGAAGGCAACAAGCTGACCATCGACTTCGACAAAGCCGGCCAGAAACGCGTGCTGGACGGGTTTGTCACGGGAGTTTGAGGTCGCTGTCGTTAGCGATACCGCGCCTGGTTCCACTTATGGCCAAGCAGCGACAGGATGATAATTAGTCCGTTGAAGAACTGGACGTAGAAGCCGCTCAGTCCCGCCGCCACCACGCCGGTCTGGATGAAGGAGACGGTGACCGCGCCGATCGCGCCGCCGACGACGGTGCCGATGCCGCCCCAGGTCGGGGTGCCGCCGACGAACACCGATGCCAGCACCGGTAAGAGATAGCCGTCGCCGGCCGTCGGCCACCAGGTGAAGTTGATCATCACCGAAAACGTGCCGGCGATTGCCGCGCCGATGCCGACGAAGACGAACACCTTCACCCTGACGCGCTTGACGTCGATGCCCATCTGCTGGGCGCTGTCGGGATTGTCGCCGACCACCTTGACCTGCGCGCCGAAGCGATGGCGGTTGTAAAGCAGCGCCGACAGCACGACGAAGCCGATGGCCCAGAAGATCTGCACCGGAATGCCGTAAAGCTGGCTGGAGAAGATCTTGTAGGCCCAGCTGTCGGCAAGGCCGGTCAGCGCCGTCGACCTGCCCTCGTTGATGATCTGGATCAGGCCGCGCAGCAGGAAATTCATGCCGAGCGTGGCGATCAGCGACGACAGCCCGCCATAGACGACCAGCGAGCCTACCAGGAAGCCGAGAAGCATGCCGGTGACCATTGCGGCGGCGATGCCGACGAACGGGTCGTAGCCCGCCTGCACGACAAGCGCGAACACCCAAGAGGCGAAGCCCATCGTCGCCGGAAACGACAGGTCGATCTCGCCGCAGGTGACGACGAAAACCAGCGGCACCACCACGAACAGCGCCACGGGCAACGTGGTCAGCACGGAACTATAGAGATACCAGCTGGTGAAGACCGTCGGATTGGCGATCATGAACACCGCCATCATGACGATGAACACCGCAAGCGTGCCGAGTGCGGCGCGGTTGTCGAGGACAAAGCCGCGCATCCAGCGATCGGACGGGTGTTTCCATGCTTTCCGGGCGGCTTCGCTGCTGCCGAGAGGGGTTTGCAGATCGGGCTCCATTGTCTTGCTCATCGCGTTGCCTGCTCCCCGGCATCGTGCAATCCCGCCAGTCCGCCGGGGTGTGCCACGTCTTCCATGAAATTGATGAGGTCTTCGGCCGACTTGACCTCGCTCCGGTCGGCGCTGAGCGCGACCTTGCCGCGGTCGAGCACGACGAAGCGGTCGGCGATATCGAAGACGTGGTGGATATTGTGGCCGATGAACAGGATCGACCGGCCGCTCGCCCGCACCTGGCGCACGAAATGAAAAACCTTCGCCGTTTCGGTCAGTGACAGCGCCGTCGTCGGCTCGTCGAGAATGATCAGGTCGGCTTGCTTGTAGATGGCGCGGGCGATTGCGACGCCCTGGCGTTCGCCGCCCGACAGCTGGCCGACGATCGACTGCGGCGTAAACACTTTCGAGGTGAAGCCGATTTCGCGCATCAGCCGGCTCGCCTCCGCGATCTCCTTGTTGACCTTCAGGAAGCCAAGCCAGCCCGTGAGCTCGCGGCCCATGAAGATGTTGCGCACGATCGTCTGCTGCACGGCGAGCGCCCGGTCCTGGAACACCGTTTCGATGCCGGCGCCGCGCGAGCGCGCGGCGCTCCACCCGGTCACCGGTTTGCCGCGAATGAGGATTTCGCCGCTGGTCGGCTTGACCACGCCGGAAAGGATCTTGATCAGCGTCGACTTGCCGGCGCCATTGTCGCCGATCAGCCCGACCACCTCGCCCCGATCGACGCTGAGATTGACGCCGCCCAGAGCATAAACCTGACCGTAGGACTTGCTGATGTCACGCAATTCGATGATGCGTTCGGCCATGGCGATCCTCGCTTGATTTCGTGCCGGCGTTCTCGCCAGCGGCCCCGCCGGCCGGGCTAATCCGGGCCGGCGGCTTGGGAGGTCAGCGCAGCGCCTGCTTGGCCAGCTCGGCGACGATCTCGTAATTCTGCGGCGTGACGAAGCCGGCGCCGGTGTCGACATTCATCGGCGCCAGCCCCAGCACCACCTGCTGGCAAAGGCTGAGGATCGGCAGATAGCCCTGCAGGAACGGCTGCTGGTCGGCGGTCAGCTGCACCCAGCCGCCCTTGAAGCCCTCGACGATCTGCGGGCTGGTGTCGAAGCCGAAATTGAAGATCTCGCCAGGTTTCCTGCCCGCCGCCTGCATGTAGGTTGGCACATTGCCCAGCATCTGACCGCCGGGATAGCCGACCGCCTTGACGTCGGGATTGTTGAGCAGTGCCGCGGTGATCACCGGAATGGCCAGGTTGGGATCGGAAGCCCATTCGCCGCTGGGCGGCGAGGAGAGCTGGATGACCTCGACCCCGGCCTCCTTGAGCGCGGCGACCGTGCCGCGCTCGCGCGCGCCGCGGCTTTCGTTCTCGAACGGGCCGATCATGATCGCCTTGTCGCCTGCCTTGAGCCCGGCCAGCTTGAGCGCCTCGGCGCCGAGCGCGCGGCCCTGCTGCTCCTGTTGGGCGCCGACATAGCCTCCGCCGAACGCCGCCGTGACCGTCGGCACCGGCACGTTCTGGTACATCATCTTGATGCCGTCCTTATGCGCCTGTTCGGCCAACGGCATGATCGCGGCGTCGCCCGGGTGGCCCATCATGGCGATACCTTGGGGCTTGACCGCGACCGCCTCGCGCAATTGCTGCACCATCTTCTCGACGTCCCACTGGGAAAAGATGTAGTCGACTTTCGGCCCGAGATCGGCCGCCGCCTGCTTGGCGCCATTATAGACGATCGTGCCGAAGGCATCGCCTTCCGCGCCGCCGACGAAGAAACGGATATGGACGTCCTTGCACCACTGGGCATCGAGCGCCTGCGCCGGCAAGGTCGAGAGTGCGGCGGCGAGCGCCATCGCGGCCGCCGCGACGGTCGAGCGCAGAACTGTCCTTCTCATCGTAATGCTCATGCACTTATCCTCCCTTTGTTCCCTCGCTAGCCGAGGGGTTTGACGATCGCTCGGCATTGCGCCGCAATCTTTCGCTGGCCGGCACCTCCCGCCGGCCGACTTCTCACACCGGGTTCGGCAGATAGCTCGCGCCTCCCCGGCATTGCTGGAGATAATCCAGTGCCCGCGCCTGGCCGGTGATCTCGAGATGGCCGCGGTAGACCGGGTCGTGCCAGCCCTCGATGTCGATGGCACCTTTGTAGCCGACCAGCCGCAGCTCGCTGATCACCCGCGTCCAGTCGCTGTCGCCGAAGCCAGGCGTGCGCATCTGAACGAACGGCAGGCGGCCGAACACGCCATGTTCGCGGATCACGTCCCAGCGCACCGTCGCGTCCTTGCCATGGACGTGGAAGATGCGCGGCGCCCATTTGCGGATCTGCGGGATCGGGTCGATCAGGTAGACCAGCTGGTGGCAGGGCTCCCATTCCAGGCCGAGATTGTCGTCCGGCACTTCGTTGAACATCAGCTCCCAGGCGTCTGGATTATGCGCGATGTTCCAGTCGCCGCTGGCCCAGTTGCCGTCCATCGCGCAGTTCTCGAAGGCTATGCGCACGCCCTTGTCTGCGGCACGCTTTGCCAGCTTCCCCCAGACCTCGCGGAAGCGCGGCAGGCTGTCAGGCAGCGGTTTGCCGCGAATGCGGCCGGTAAAGCCGCTGACCATGTTGGTGCCGAACAGATGCGCGTTGTCGATGATCGTTTCCCACGCCTGGAGCACGCCGCGATCGACTTCACCGCTCTCCAGCGGGTTGCCGAACACGCCGATCGACGAGATGACAACATCGGCATCGCCGATCGCCTCGCGGATCTCGCCCGCCAGTCGCGGAATATCCTTGCCGCCCAGCGTCTGCCAGAAAAACGGCTGGATGCTCTCGAAGCCGAGCGGCAGTATCTGCCTGACATAGGCGGCCGGGTCATCGAGATTGGCCTTCACCATTGTGCCGATCCTGATGTCGAGCAGCGGGTTTGGCATCATGATCCTTCCTGTGCAGCGATGGCGACCCGGCGCCCGGTTTCGGCGCTCTCGATCGCAGCGAAAACCATGGCCAGGCTCTTGATGTTGTCGGCGCCGCGCGTCTCCGGCTCGGTGCCGGTTTCGACGGCGCGGACGAAATCCTGGATGATGCCGAGATGGCCGCCGACGCGATCGGCCGGGTCGAGCGGCGGCACGGCTATCGGTTCGGTGCGGTCGAACAGGCCTTCACGGACCGGCCGCACGACTTCCGCCTTCAGCCCGTCCTCGCCGTCCCAGACAATGCTGCCGCGCTCGGCGACGATGCGCCATGTACTGTCCCAGCTGGTACGGAAGCCGGCCGCGCACCAGCTGCCGGCATAGGTGAACAGCTTGCCGCCGCCGAGGTCGAAGCTTGCGGCTGCCGACGACCCTTGCCTATACCAGGAATTGGCCGGCTCCCACTCCTGGCAATAGACGCCGGCCGGTTCGCCGGCCACCATGTAGCGGGCGGCATCGAATGTGTGGATCGCCATATCGAGCAGCAGCACATGGCGCATCTCTTCGCGAAAACCGCCGAAATGCGGCGCTACGAAGAACTCGGCGTGGATGCTGGTCGCAGCACCAATGACGCCGGAATCGAGAAAGCGCCGGATGCGCCTAACGTTGGCGACATAGCGGCGGTTCTGCACGACGGCATGGATACGCCCGGCGCTGCGGGCGGCCTCGACAATGGCACGCGCATTATCCGGGCTGTCGGCCAGCGGCTTTTCGGTCAAGAGATGGCAATGGTGGGCAAAGGCGGAAAGCGCAAGCTCGCGGCGGGCGGCGGGAACCACCACGTCGAATACCGCGTCTGGCCTGGTCTGGTCGAGCACGGCGTCGAGATCGGTTCCGATGACGGCGCCGGAAAGCTCGTATTCGCGCGCCCTCGCCCGTGCCCTTTCGGCGTCGAGATCGACCAGGCCGACAATGGCGAGCCCGTCGATCTGCCTGGCCGCATCGAGCCAGGCCTTGCTCATCGCTCCGCAGCCGACCAGGACGACATTGATCATCCAGCACTCCTCCCTCTCGGCCCCTCCAGACCGATCGTCACGGCATTCACGGCAGGGCCGTAAACCTTTTTCCGTAAACGTTTACGAGAACACACCCGATGACGTACAATGTCAATTAGCCGGTGCGAAAAATCGTCCTGCCGCCTTGGCCCGAAGAGCCGCCGGTGCTAGCCAAGCAAGGGGGAGAACTGTCCTTTGGCGTCCAGTATTCACGACCTTGCGCGTCACCTGAACATTTCGATCGGCACAGTGTCGCGCGCGCTCAACGGCCGCGCCGATGTCAATGCCGACACGCGCCAGCGCGTGCTCGATGCGGCCAAGAAGCTGAATTATTCGCCGAACCAGTCCGGCCGCAGCCTGCGGCGCGGCGCCACCCATTCAATCGCCTTCATGCTGCAGCCGCATCCGGGCGACCAGGAATATGGCGAGCCGTTCTTCATTCCGTTCCTGACCGGGCTGCAGGCCAAGCTCGCCGAAAGCGGGCTCGACCTGATCGTGGTGATGGGCGCGCCAGGCGACTATCAGCAAGAGCGCCTGCGCCGTGTCGTCGAGACGCGGCGGGCCGATGCGGTGGTGCTGGCCTGGACGCGGCGCGAGGACGAGCGCATCGACTACTTGACCCAGGCCGGCTTCCCGTTTGCGACGCTCGGCCGCAGCCGCTCCGGCGGCGATGCCTACCCCTCGCTCGACCTCGATTTCGAAAAAGCCGGGGCTGACGCGGTCGATCGTCTCGTCGCGCGCGGCCACCGTCGCATCGCCGCCATCCGCCCGTCGCTCGACCTCAATTTCGGCTATCTGTTCCTCGCCGGCTATCGCAAGGCGCTGCGGCGGCATGGCATCGAATTCGACCCCGAACTGATCGCTGACGGCTTCATCAACGAGGCCGGCGGCTACGCGGTGACGCCGAAGGTCATGCGCTCCAAGGACCCGCCGACCGCCATCATCTTCAACAACGACGCGATGGCGCTTGGCGGCTGCAAGGCTCTGGCCGAGGCGGGCATCAGGCCCGGCCACGACATCGCGGTGATCGTCATCGTCGACACGCCGCTCTGCCGCTATTTTTCGCCGGCTCTGACCGGCTTCCGCCCGGCGCTTGAGCCGATGGGCGAGCGGCTGGCCGAAATGCTGCTGGCATCGATCCCGGCTTACGCCGGCGCCGAAGGCGCCCGCATCACCCGCGAAGTCTGGCCGCTGGAGCTTATCGCGCGCGATAGCGACTGAATCGCGGCGGTCACTGGGCAGGCTGAGGTCGGTCAAGCCGGCCGCGCTCGCGCTCCGGCGTTGCAACCAGCAAGGCCGCTGCGGCATTGGCGGCGGCAAGTGCCGCCTCGACAGGCTCTCCACGCGCAAGCGCCGCCGCGAAGGCGCCGACGAATTCATCACCGGCACCGTGGGTGCTGACCACCTCCACCGGCATCGCCGGCAAGGCGAATGCCTGGCCGTCGCGGTCGCAATAGGCGACCCCCTCCCCACCTGCCGTGACAATCGCAGCCGGATAGGAACCGACGAGCATACCGGCCGCCTTCGCAGCACCCTCGAGCGTGTCGACGACAGGAACTCCGGCCAGGAACTCCGCCTCGATGGCGTTGACGATGACGATGTCGGTGAGCGCGATCAGTTCGGCTGACAGCTTTCGCGCCGGCGCCGCGTTGAGGACGACGCGGCTGCCATGCGCCTTCACCGCCCGCGCCGCGGCAATGTTGGCGGCGTCCGGCACCTCGTTCTGCAGCAGCAGCACCGTCGTTTGCGCGATCAGCTCGCCCGCCTCCGCAATGTCCGTTTCGCCGAGAGTGAGGTTGCTGCCCGAGACGATCACCGCGCCATAGTCGCCGCTGTCGTCGAAGATCGCCACGCTCATGCCCGAGCCGGCAGCGGAAGCGACCCGCACGAAGCGCCGGTCAACGTCGTTGCGATCGAGATTGTCGAGAAGCGCGCGGCCGAAATCGTCATCGCCGACAGCACCGATCATTGCCGCACGCACCCCGGCCCGCGCTGCCGACACCGCCTGGTTGCCGCCCTTGCCGCCGCATTTTGGATGCCAGGCATGGCCGGTCACCGTTTCGCCCTTGCGTGGGCGATCAGGGGCTTCGACCATGATATCGTAATGCAGGCTGCCGAACACGGTGACCAGCGGCGGGGAAGCCGTCATGTGCCCCTATCTTTCCGTTTCGACGCCACCGCAGACATGGTGCGGCCGAGATTGCGCTCCGCCGCCTGGTAGTCGCGTTGCGCGACCGCGACGAACAGCGCGTCGAGAATGTTGAGCTGGGCAATGCGCGCCGCTGCGTTCTCACCCATCAGCGGCGAGCCTTGCGCGGTCGAGCAGAGCACGATGTCGGCAACAGCTGCCAATGGCGAGTTGTCGTAGTTGGTGATGGCCAGCGTGCGCGCGCCGCTTTTGCGCGCAAGTTGGATGGCGTCGATGACGGCGCTCGTGTTGCCGGAATGCGAGAAGCCGACAGCAATGTCGTCGGCGCCGAGCAGCGAGGCCGACATTAGCATCATATGCGAATCGTCGTAGACAGAGGTGCGGATGCCGATGCGCAGGAATTTGTGCGAAACGTCGCGAGCGATCTGCGCCGAGCCGCCGACGCCGTAGAAATCGCGATTCCTGGCGCGGTAAAGCAGATCGGCGGCACGGTCGAAATCGTCCATGTCGAGGATGGCGAGCGTCTCCTCCAGCGCCTGGATGGAGGTGCGGAACACCTTCTGCACGATCTCGGCCGAACTGTCGTCCACCGACAGCTCCTGATGCATCTCGGCGGTCGGCAGGCGGCTGTACTCATAGACGGCGGTGCGGAAATCGCGATAGCCGGAAAAACCCAGCTTCTTGGCGATCTTCACCACCATCGCCTCCGACACACCGGCCTCCTCGGCGATCTGCTTGAGCGGGATGGTCTCGTCGAAGCCGCGCCGTCCGAAGACGGTTTCAACCACCTTCGCCTCGAGCGGCGTCAGATGCGGCATCATCATGCGGATGCGCGGTCCTACTGCTTTCAGGTCCAGGCCGGTCAAGGTCATCCACGTCCCCTCGTCACGCGATCGATAAGCATCGCGGCGAGGATTATAAGGCCAGTTGCCAAGAGCTGATAGAAGGACTGCACGTTCATCAGCGTCAGGCCATTGCGCATGCTGCCGAGGATGACGGCACCCAGGATCGTGCCGACGACGCTGCCCTTGCCGCCCATCAGCGAAGCACCGCCGATCGCCGCCGCTGCTATGGCGTCGAGCTCCCAGAGATTGCCGAGAATGGGTTCGGCCGCACCCAACCGGCCGATCAGGATCTGTGCGGCAAGTGCCGCCAGCAGGCCCGAGATCATATAGGCGGCGATCTTGGTGCGGGCGATCGGCACGCCGGCTATGTAGGCTGCCTCCTCATTGCCGCCGACGGCGAGCAGATATTCGCCGAACGGCGTCTTCTTGAGGATGATCCAGGCAATCAGCGCGACCACGGCCACGATGATGACCGCCAACGGCAATCCGAACAGCGAGCCGTTGAAGATGGCGCGAAAGCCGGCAGGCAGGCCAAGCACCGGATTGCCGCCGGTATAGATCAGCGCCAGCGCCCGGTAGGTGCTCAGCGTGCCGAGCGTGACGATGAAAGGCTGCAGCCCGACATAGGCGACCAGCACGCCGTTGAGCAGTCCGCAGGCAAGGCCGATGGCAAAGCCAGCGGCGATGGCCAGCGGAAACGGCACGCCGGCAACCAGCATCGAGGCCGAGATGACGGCCGAAAGGGCTGCCGTCGGCCCGACGGACAGGTCGATGCCGCCCGAGATGATGACCAGCGTCATGCCCAACGCCAAGCAGGCATTGATGCTCGACTGCTGCAGGATGTTGATCAGGTTACGCTCGGCAAAAAAGCCGGGGACCAGCGCCCCGAAGACGGCAAGGATCACCACCAGGCCGATCAGCGTGCCGGCGTCGCGCACGGAAAACCGGTGCAGGAAATCTGCCCTTGGGCGCGCTGCTGTGTGTTGGGTTATATCGGTCATCCGCTAGTCCTGTCCGTTACGCACCGGCCCGATGGCCTTGCGCCTTGCCGGCCTCAATCTCCGTTTGGGGTATGGCGTGCGCGGCGATCGCGTGTTCGCTGAGACTTGCGCGGCCCAGTTCGGCGGCGACCGTGCCGTCGCGCATGACCAGCACGCGGTCGGCGAGCCGGATCACCTCGGGGAGTTCGGACGACACGACGATTACCGAATGGCCTTCGGCGGCGAGTTCCTCGATCAGGTGGTAGATCTCCGCCTTGGCGCCGACATCGATGCCGCGCGTCGGCTCGTCGAACAGAAGGATCCGCGTTCCGGCCGCCAGCCAGCGGCCGATGATCGCTTTCTGCTGGTTGCCGCCGCTGAACAGCCGGATCGGCCGATCGAGCAGGAACGGCCTGAGATTGACGCGTTTCATTTTCTCGGCAGCCACGCGCTTCAGCCGGCGATGATCGATGACGCCGCGCGGCGCGAACACGCCCATCGAGGCCAGCGCCATGTTGCTGGAGATCGACCGCAACGGCACGATGCCTTCGCGCTTGCGCTCCTCCGGCACCAGGCCGATGCCGGCCGCAATCGCGTCGCGCGGACTGGAAAGCTTTACCGCCTTGCCGTCGATCTCTATTGCGCCTGATGAGGCCCGGTCGGCACCGGCCAGCAGCCGTAGCAGTTCGGTGCGACCCGACCCGACCAGGCCGGCAATGCCCAACACCTCGCCGCGATGCAGCTCGAACGAAACGTCAAGGACCTTGGTCGCCGAGGCAAGGCCACGCACACTTAGCCTGATCTCGGCGGAAGCATGCGAGCGGTGCTGTTCCTGGGCAAGCTCGCGGCCGACCATCATCGAAACGACGGATTTTTCCGAGACCTGTGCGATATCGACGGACCCGACCACGGCGCCGTCGCGCATGATGGTGGCGCGCTGGCTGATGCCGAACACCTCGTCCAGCTTGTGCGAGACATAAACGACGGCGACACCGTCGCGCGCCAGACCGGCAATCACCTCGGCCAGTCGTTCGAACTCGCTCGGCGTCAGGCTCGACGTCGGCTCGTCCATCGCCACGATCCTGGCGCGGTCGAGCAGCGCTCGCGCGATCTCGACGATCTGCCGCTGCGCCACCTTCAGGCTGCCAAGCGGGACTGCCGGATCGATGGTCGGGTCGATGGCGGCGAGGGCTTCCGCAGCACGGCGTTCCTGCTCGCGCCGTGCGACGAAGACGCCGCCGCGCGTCATCGGATGGCCGAGAAACATGTTCTGGGCGACGCTGAGACGTGGCACCTGCTGTAATTCCTGATGGATCATCGCCACGCCGGCGGCGCGCGCCGCGACCGGGGTGTTCAGCATGGCCGGCTTTCCGTCGATGAGCACGCGTCCCGCTGTCGGCCGGTAGACGCCTGACAGAATGCGCAGCAGCGTCGACTTGCCAGCACCGTTTTCGCCAAGCAGGCCATGGATTTCGCCGGCGCCGACCGAAAAGGACACATCGCTCAGCGCCCGCACGGCCGGAAACACTTTGGAAATGCCCTCGAATTGCAGCCGCGCTGACATTGCTTCAGTTCTCCAGGCAGGGTGCCGACCCAAGGCCGGCACCCGCCGCCCCTGCTCTATTGGCCCGCTGCCGCGTCCTCGAGCAGCGCCTTGCGCGCGGCATCGCCGCCGCCGGAGTAACGGTCGGCATTGTCCTTGGTGATCAGCGCCTGCGGCGTGGCGACGACGCGCGGCAGCTTCTGCCCGGCCACCAGCCGCAGCGCCGATTCCAGCGCCACCTCGCCGGTCAGCACCGGGAACGAATCGACGGTACCGGTCAGCTCGCCGGCGCGGATCGAGGCATAAGCGTCGGAAATCCCGTCAGTGCCGAAGACGGCGACCTTGTCCTGCAGGCCGGCGGCCTTGACCGCTTCGACGATGCCCAGCGCCATACCGTCATTGTTGGCATAGAAGCCGATCAGGTCTGGGTGCTGCTGCAGGATGTTGGTGGCCGCGTCGTAGGAGGTCTGACGATCCCAGTTGCCGGGGACGCTGGCGACGACCTCGAACTTGCCGGCTTCGGTGATGGTGGTCTTGAAGCCGTCGGTGCGCTGGACGGCGGCGTAGACGCCGGCCTGGCCTTCGACGATGGCGACCTTGCCGCCATCCGGCCGGTTCTTGATGAACCATTTGGCGACGCGCACGCCATTGTCGCGCTGGACATTACCGACATAGTGCTCGGCCTGCGGGATGACCGCGTCATTGACGTTGACCACCGGCACATTGGCTGCCTTGGCCTGCTCCATGATCGGCTGCAGGTTGGAGTCGGTCTGCGGCGAGACGAGAAGCACGTTGTAGCCTTGCGTGACCAGGCCTTCGGCGATGGTGAGCTGCCCGAGCTGGTCGCCCTCGCTCTGCGCCGCCTGGTAGACGACGGGCACGCCGGTGCGGTCGCCGAACGACTTGTAGCCCTCTCCCAGCGAGCGCCAGTATTCGTTGGTCAGCGTCTTGGAGACCGCACCCGCCTTGGTGCCCACGGGCAGCTTGGGGAAAGCCCCGAACTTGGCCTCGAGCTGCGACCAGTCGATGCGATCCTTCTCGGTGTCGGAATTGAGCGGCGCGAGGTCCGCGGAAAACGACGACCCTATGGACAGCGCCATCAGGGCAGCGGTGGCGGTGGCAAGCAGAAATTTCATGGTCTTTCCTCCCTTGTTGAAAAACAGTGATGGCCCCGGCCTCAGCTGTCCGGCCCGAGCATGGCTTCCTGGATGATGGCCTGCGAGGCGACCGCGTCCTGACGGTCGATGGCAGTGGACAGGCGATTGTTCTTTTCCAGCCGGTCGACGACGCGCAGCATGCGCTTGACAGTCGCGATGTTGACTTCGCATTCGTGGACCGGGTCGAGCCCGGTCATGTCGGGGAACGTGTCGAAGTAGATTGCCCCGGTATAGCCGTCGCGGCGGATCTGCCTGAGCAGCTCGATCGTCTGCAGCGTGTGCACTGCGCCAACCATCAGGCCGTCGTCGCGCTTGGCGTAGCCGTCGTTGAGATGCACGCCGAGCAGCTTGCTATGGCGCGCTACGAGTGCTGCGGCAAAGGCCGGCTGCTCGTCGGCATAGAGCACATGCGCGAAATCGAGCGTCACGCCGAGATTGGGCAGGCCGATCTCGCGGATCGCCAGCAATGTCGTCGCCGCATCGGGCATCAGGCTGTAGGAGCGCGGCTCGTTGGGTTTGTATTCAAGGCTGATCTGACAGCCCGGGTCATGCGCCGCTACTTCACGAATTCCATCGATTTCGTGTTGCCAGAGTGTTGCGTAGTTAGCCTGGAAGGCGTAGTCGAAGCCATCCTGCCCCAACCACAATGTCATCAGGCTGGCGCCGGCCTCGCGCGCGGCGTCGATGCCGGCCTTGGTCAGGTCGATGGCCTCGCGGCGAACGGAAGGATCCGGGTTGGTGAAGGCGCCGAGCTTGAAAGCCGGGTTAGAGTAGTAGCGCATGGCGAAGCCATTGATCGAAAGCCCGAAATCGCCGAGTTTGCGCGCCATTTCCGCAGGTTTTTCATCGACATGGTCGGGAAAGTTGAGGTCGAGATCGGTCAACTCCGCAACCTTCGCCGCACGTGCCGCCATTTGCAGCATGGACGGTTTGCCGACAAGATCGGGCCACTCGGACTGTGGCCGCGAGGCAAAGGAATTGAGGCGGGTGGCGAAACGATAGGCGGTCATCGGGGTCCTTTCATTGTCATAACTTTACACAAGAATGATTATTTGTAAAGTTGTTAATTGCTCGCTCGGCGACGACGAATTCGCCATACCCAGGCCAGTTGCGACCACGGGGGGACAAGCAAGCGCGGCACTGTCACGCAAGTATCATGTTCGCGTCCTAGATCGCTTCTCCGAAGGCTTTCGCGGCATCCTTGATGCGACGCGACGCTTTTTCAGATCCCGGCAGCTTTGTCTCAAAGAGGATATCCATGAAAAACCTGCACCGAACCGCGTCCCTCGCCGTCGCGCTGGCGATGTTCACCGCCTTGACGCCGGCCTTGGCTGAAAACGCCGCGACCGTCGACGGCGTCAGCTTCGTCAACAAGGGCCTGGTCGGTGTCGGCCGCATCCCGGCCAGCCAGAAGGACAAGTTCGGCGAGACGTTTGGCTCCGGCTCGGGCATGGCGATCGACGCTGCCGGCTGGACGCATGGCGCCGATGGCTACAAGGGCTCGCTGTGGCTGCTGCCCGATCGCGGCTACAATGTCGTCGGCACCACCGATTACCGGCCGCGCCTGAACACGATCGCCCTCGAGTTCACCCCGATCGCGGGGGCGGCACCGGCCACCGGCCAGGAACAGTCGGGCCTTAAGGCAACGCTAGCCGACACCATGCTTTTGACGGACGACAAGGGCGCCGACGCAACCGGCCTCGATCCGCTCAACGGCGTGCGCGCCGCGACCGACGACATGCCGATCCTGCCCGAAGCCAACGGCAAGCTCGCGCTCGACAACGAAGCGATCGCGCGGCTGCCCGACGGCACGATGTTCATCTCGGACGAATACGGTCCGAACATCTACCGCTTCTCCGCCGATGGGCGTCTGATGTCGGCAACGCAGCCGCCGGCGGCGCTTGTCCCGACGCGTCACGGGACGCCAAACTTTGCTTCCAACAATCCGGGACCTGGCGCGGCAGACCCAGATCCGAAGGATCCCGAAACCGGCCGCCAGAACAACCAGGGCCTCGAAGGCATGGCACTGACGCCCGACGGCAAGTTCCTGATCGCCGTGCTGCAGTCGGCACCCAGACAAGATGGCGGCGATTCGCCCTCGACGCTGCGGAACACGCGCGCGCTGGTCTACGATGCCTCGGATCCC
Source organism: Mesorhizobium sp. WSM4828 (assembly GCF_055811175.1). Taxonomy (NCBI): domain Bacteria; kingdom Pseudomonadati; phylum Pseudomonadota; class Alphaproteobacteria; order Hyphomicrobiales; family Phyllobacteriaceae; genus Mesorhizobium; species Mesorhizobium sp. WSM4828. Next base: position 193,516 of record NZ_JBVVQK010000007.1, read on the forward strand.
GGCCAGCTCAAGCTCGCGCATGAATATGTCGTGCCGCTGCCCGTGTTCACCGATGCCAAGGGCAAAACCAAGATCGCCGCGCAGAGCGAAATCGTGGCGCTGTCGGACAAGACCTTCCTGATGCTGGCGCGCGACAGCGGCAACGGCCAAGGGCTGAAGGGCGACACTTCGCTCCATCGCGAGATCAGCGTCGTCGATGTGTCGGCGGCAACCGATATCGCCGGCACAGAGTTCGACAAGGACAAGCCGGTTGCGCCCAAGGGTGAGCTCGATGCATCGGTGACGCCGGCCAAGCTGACGCCGTTCATCGACATCAACGACAAGAGCGAGCTCGGCCGCTTCGGGCTGCACAATGGCGCGCCCAACGACCGCAACAACCTCTCAGAGAAGTGGGAGGCGATGTCGGTGGTGAGCGTCCTCGATCCAAAACTGCCCAACGACTATTTCCTGTTCGTAGCCAATGATAATGACTTCCTCACGCAGGACGGCTTCCAGGTCGGCGCGCCCTACAAGGCCGAGGACGGCGCCGATGTCGACACCATGTTCCTGGTCTATCAAGTCACGCTCCCAGGGCTCGCCAAGAAGTAGTGGCACCCATACAGGCGGACGCGCCGAACGCGTCCGCCTGAGCTGGCGCGATTGAACGGTCGCGTTTCTTCAGTTGCGGCGCGCCCGCGCAAGGATGGTGTTCTAGGGACAAGCGCGTTGCAAAACCTGCGACTGACGATCCAGTCGAAGGCACTTACCTCAACATCTCCGCGTCCTTTGGGACGCCAGCATCGATCGGCTCGGCTGTCCTGTTCGACACGGCCGCGATCTTCCCGGCGGCCGACAGGTTCGGGCGCACGAAGACCGGCGCGACGCCGTCGACGCGGCTGTAGAGGTCGATAATGTCCTGATTCATGAAGCGCACACAGCCGGACGAAGCGTTCTTCCCAATGGAATCCCACTCCGGCGTGCCGTGCAGCCGATACATCGTGTCCTTGCCGTCGCGGAAGAGATACAGCGCGCGTGCGCCCAGCGGGCTGTGCGGGCCGGGCGGCATGCCGTCCTTGTATTTCGCCAGTTCCGGCCGGCGCTGGATCATTTCCGGCGGCGGCGTCCACACCGGCCACTTCTTTCTCGCCTGAACCACGGCACTGCCGGTCCATCCGAAACCGGCCTTGCCGAGGCTGACGCCGTAGCGAATTGCCTTGCCGCCGTCGCGCACCAGGTAGAGAAAGTGCTCGGAGGTATCGACGACGATCGTGCCGGGTTTCTCTCCGGTCGGATCGGACACGACTTGGCGGACGAATTTCGGATCGATCTTGGCTACCGGTATTGCCGGCAGTTGATAGCCCTCGTCGACGCGCGCCGCATACATGCTTGCGGCATCGCCGAAAGCCGGCTCGCTTGGCGCCGCTGTCACCGGCGGCGCCGCCACGTCGGTCGTGGTGCACGCCGAAAGAGCCACGGAGGCCGCGCCCAGAGCCGATGCACCGAGAAAGGCGCGCCGGTTCAGGCGCTCAAAAAACAACGGAATATCGGACATGAGCCCCCCGGCTTGCCCATGAGATCCAGGAAATGCGGCCCCACGCGTGCAGGATCAATATACGATTCCGGAAGCTTTGAGAACATGATTGATCAAGGCACACCAGGCTGAATTTGCAGCGCCGCATCGACCTGTTCCGTTAAATCGGCAATCATTGCGGACTCAAGACAAGCCTTCGCCGAGTTGCCTGCCATGGACGACAACATGCCCGCGCGCCGGCGGACCGGCGACCTGACCAGTGGGCCTATCCCGCGCACCCTTTTGCTGTTTGCCCTGCCGGTGCTCGGCTCCAATGTGCTGCAGTCGCTCAACGGCTCGATCAATGCCGTGTGGGTCGGCCGTTTCCTCGGTGAAGCGGCGCTGACCGCCACGTCCAATGCAAACCTCGTGCTGTTTCTCATCCTCGGCACGGTGTTCGGCATCGGCATGGCGGCGACCATCCTGGTCGCGCAATCCGTCGGCGCTCGTGACCTGCCCGAAGCCCGGCGCATCGTCGGCACCAGCGCCACCTTCTTCTTCCTCGTCTCGGTGGTGTTCGCGGTCTGCGGCTGGATCTGGGTCGATGCGATCCTCGATGCACTCGGCACGCCGGCCGATGCTTTGCCGCTGGCGCGCTCCTATCTGCGCATCATCTTCCTGGCCGTGCCGATGATGAACCTGTTCTCCTTCGTCATGACAGTGCTGCGCGGCGCCGGCGACTCGCGCACGCCTTTCCTCTTCATGGCGCTGGCCGTCGTGCTCGACGTCATTTTGAACCCGTTGCTCATCCTCGGCATCGGCCCGTTCCCCGAACTCGGCATCGCCGGCTCGGCCGCCTCGACGCTGATCGGCCAGACGGTAAGCGTGGTTGCCATCCTGATCGTGCTTTATGCGCGCAAGCACCCGCTGCGGCTGGCCGGCGCCAATCTTGCTCTGCTGCGGCCGGACCCGGCGCTGCTGCGACTTGTCGTCTTCAAGGGCGTGCCGATGGGCCTGCAGATGATCGTCGTCTCGTCCGCGGCTCTGACGGTGATGGGCATGGTCAACTCGTACGGCTCGCAGGTTGCGGCTGCCTACGGCATAGCCGCACAGCTCTGGACCTACATCCAGATGCCGGCGCTCGCCATCGGCGCCGCGGTGTCGTCCATGGCGGCGCAAAATGTCGGCGCCGGGCGCTGGGACCGGATCGGCCGCATCGCCGCCTCCGGCGTCGGCTTCAACCTTGTGCTCACCGGCGTGCTCGTCGCGCTGCTGTTCGTATTCGATCGCGGGGTGCTCAGCCTCTTCCTCGGCAGCGACAGTGCAGCAATCGACATCGCCACTCACATCAACAAGATCGCGTCGTGGTCCTTCATCCTGTTCGGCATCACCATCGTGCTCTTCGCCACCGTGCGTGCCACCGGCGCGGTGATGCCGCCGCTGATCATCCTGGTGATCTCGGTGCTGCTGGTGCGCACCAGCTTCGCCTATTTCTTCCGAAGCGTGATAGGCGAGGAAGCTCTGTGGTGGAGCTTTCCGGCCGGCTCGATAACCTCGCTCGTGCTGGCCGCGGCCTATTATCGCTTCGGCCGCTGGCGCAGCCTGCACATGATCGAGAGCCGGCCGGCTGCCGGCGAACCACCGGATACCGGCCTCGGCGTACCGCGCCAGCGCGCCCATCTTTCGCCCGAGACGTCGAACGGCTGAAAGGCCGGCTCAGCGCGCGTATTTCGCGCCAAAGCCGAGCGCCACCAGGGAAAAGACGACAATCATGCCGGCAAAGGCCAGGCTTGCCACGGTCGCGCTTGTCATGGTCGACAGGACGCCGATGCCGATCACCGGCAGCGCGTTGCCGCAAAAACAGCAGATGAAGAAGGCCGAGACGACTTCCGCGCGCCGGTCCGCCGGCGCGATCTCGTTCACCACTTGCAAGCCGCCGCGATAGCCAAGCGCTGCCGCCACGCCGCACAAGGCGGTCCCGGCAATCATTATGGCCGTCGATGCGAAGACCTGCGCCGCAACAATCAGCGCGACGGTTGGGATCATCAGCGCAAGCGCCGCGAACATCGCGGCTCGGCTCGAAAGTCGTGCCGTCGCTACAATGGTGGCGGCCGTCACGATCGCCAATTCAAAAAACAGAGCGCCGGCTACGGCATGGTTGATTACGTGCAGCTGCTGCGCCAGAATGCTCGGCGCGAGTGCTGCATAAAAGCCGACCAGCGCCATTGCGCCAAAGCCGGTCACCGCCGGTGCAACGAAACCCGCGCGGATGTCATCAGGCACGGAAAGCCGCGGCCGCATCGAAACGTCAGCCAGTTTCCCCGGCCGCGAAACGGTTTCCCGCGTGCGCCAGACCAGCAGGGTTACAGTCGCGAGCATCGCCAGGTAGACGACGAATGTCAGCCTGAGCGGCCAAGGCGCGTATTCGGCGAGCAACCCGGCCCCCAGCGCACCAAGGCCGAGGCCGAGAAAATTGGTGCTGGTGGCAATCGTCGCCGCCTGTGACTTGTCGTCGGTCGGGAGCAATTCGGCGAGCCAGGCGGTGCCGGTACCCGCGCCGACGCCAATTCCCAATCCGCTCAGAATTCGGGCGGTCTCGAGCCAGGCGACATTTTCGGCGAACAGGAAAACCACCGCGCTGACGACGGCCACCGCCATCCCCGCTAATGCCATCGGACGGCGCCCGATGGCATCGGACACACGCCCTAACATCAGAAGCGCTGCCAGATTGCCGATGACATAGACGGCGTAGACCAGCGTCAAAGTGATCTGCGAGAAACCGAAGACCTGCTTGTAGATGATATAAAGCGGCGTCAGCGCCGTGCTGCCGGCGAAAAGAGCCGCGATCATGGCGGCCACGGCGGCCGCTGCGGCGCTGCCGACGAGTTCGTGATCGCGCGTCATGACTTGAGCGTGAGCTGTCATTTTTTCGACCTTTTGCTGTTCGGGATCTGAAATCCTAACGCCTTTTTCGCGTCAGCCGTTCCCCTCCCCGACTTGCTCCTGACAAGTTTGGCAGCTTTGCCGATGGCGCTGAGCGAGATCCTCTTTTAACTTCAGCGGATTGTCAGGGGAGATTCATGGGCAAAGGACGGGTCGAGGCATTCACCGATGGCGTAGTCGCCATCATCATCACCATCATGGTGCTGGAATTGAAGGTGCCGCATGGCGAGGATTTTTCCGCGCTTGCACCACTCTGGCCGATATTCCTCAGCTATGTGCTGTCCTTCATCTATGTCGGCATCTACTGGAACAATTTGCACAACATGTTCCATGCCGTGCAGCGGGTCGACGGCCGCGTGCTGTGGGCGAACCTCAACCTGTTGTTCTGGCTGTCGCTGATGCCGGCGACGACAGCCTTCATGGGCGAGAACCATTTCGCGCCGGTGCCTGTCGCCGTCTATGGCATCGGCCTGGCGCTCTGCGCCGTCGGCTTCAACATCCTCACCATGGCTCTGCATCGGCTGCACGGCAGCGAGACCCTTTTCGCCAGGGCGTTGGGCAATGACCTCAAGGGAAAGATCTCGCTGGCCCTCTATATCTCCGGCGTCGCACTGACCTTCGTCAATCACTGGATCGGTGTCTCGATCTACGTTCTCGTGGCGCTGATCTGGTTAGTGCCGGACAGGCGCTTCGAGCGGCTAATCGAGAAATAGACAGACCATGATCCCGAACCGAAGGACCGCGTCAGCGAAAAGTGGATGCCAGTTTTCGGAAAAGATCATGAGAAGACAGAGCCCCATACCGAATTTTATCGGATGGAACAGGCTCTAGCCCCGCATTTCTTTCAGCTTTTCCGCTACCGAAGCGGCAAGGTCGGCATAGCGCTCCTCCAGCCGCTCGGCCGCCTTGATCACTGAAAAATCGTGGCCGAACTTTTCCAGCGCCATACGCAGCTTTTCGACGAACTCCGCCTGTTTTTCGAGCGCCGAAAACAGCGTTTTCACTTGCGCTTCGCTGATGTCGGGATTGGCAAGCATTTGCGGCACTTCGCGGCTCATCTGGTCGCCGGTTGCGGTCTGTTCTTTCAGGATCTCGATCCAGTCGGTCAATCGCTAGGTCTCCTTTTCGATATCAGCATGCGCAGCGCCCGCCGACGCGGTCAACCCGAAGATGCCTGCACCGTCTTGCGCGAGCCTCTTTCCGCGCTAAGTTCGCCGCGGCCAGAACAGGAGAAAATCATGACCACCGACGCCGAGATCCAGACCGCCCTGCCCGCATTTGCCTCCGGTAATGTCGCCGTCATCACCGGCGCGGCCAGCGGCATCGGCCTTGCCGCGGCCAAACGGCTGGCGGCGATGGGAATGAAGATCGTGCTGGCCGATATCGCCGGCGCACGCCTCGATGAGGCCCGGCACGCCGTCGCCGCTATCGCCGGCGACAGCGCCGTGCTTGCCGTCGCCACCGACGTCTCGAAAGCCGACGAACTCGACCGGCTGGCCGAAAGGACATCCGGCACTTTCGGCGACGTCTCGCTGCTGATGAACAATGCCGGCGTTGGCAACAACCCCGGCAAGCCGTGGGAGAACCGTGACGCCTGGAAGCGACTGCTGGACATCAATTTCTGGGGTGTCGTGCATGGCGTCGAGGCGTTCGCGCCGGGCATGCTGGCGGCGGGAAAACCGGGCCTGATCGTCAACACCGGCTCCAAGCAAGGCATCACCACGCCGCCCGGCAACCTCGCCTACAACGTCTCCAAGGCTGGCGTGAAGACCTATACCGAGGGCCTTGCACACGCGCTGCGTAACGAGCCCGGCGCCAGTGTCGCGGCGCATTTGCTCATTCCCGGGTTCACTTTTACCGGCCTAACCGAAGGTGCGACCGAAAAGCCGGCCGGCGCCTGGACGGGCGAGCAGGTCATCGACTTCATGCTAGCCTCGCTGCTGCGCGGCGATTTCTACATCCTGTGTCCCGATAACGAGGCGACCCGGTCCATGGACGAAAAGCGCATGGCCTGGGCGATTGGCGACATCATCGAGAACCGCCCCGCTCTGTCGCGCTGGCACCCGGACTACAAGGAAGCCTTTGCAGCATTCATGAAATGATCCCGCGACCATTCGCGCTGTTGGGAAGCCGAACAACAAGCTCGCTCACGCCGCCGTGTGCTTCTTCGCGTTGCGCTTCTTAGCCACCGCTTTGGCTGCGGCCATGTCGGCGATCTGTTCGTCGTGCCGCTTCGCCGCACGTTCACATTTGGCGCGGATTTCCTCGACTTCGGATTCGGTCAGGTGTTCGATGCCGATAAAGGTATTCTTGGCTTTGCTGACGCGGATCAACTCGTCGAGCTTGGCCTGGATCGCTGCACTGTCGCGGTTCTGGGTGTTTTGGATGAGAAACACCATCAGGAAGGTGACGATCGTGGTGCCGGTATTGATGACGAGTTGCCAGGTGTCGGAAAAGCCGAAGGCCGGACCGCTTACCGCCCAGACCACAATGATCAGGAAACAGACGGCAAACGTCGGCGGCAGACCGGCAAGATGGGCGACATAGTTGGCGATCCTGGTGAACAGCTTCTCGATCATGGCAGGGAGAAACAATCGGCAGCTCCCTCGAGTTCCCTGTGAGGTGGAATTCACGGTCAAACCGCGCGCGCCGCGCTTGCAAAGATCAGGTGGCGTCGTTTTCCCAGCGGTCGAGGAAAGCCTCGATGGGCAAGACCTGCATGTCGGGGACTGCCCTGGCCAGTTTCTCGACCGGCCAGTCCCACCAGGCAAGACGTTCGATCCGTGCCGCAGTTTCCGCGCTGAAGCGCTGCCGCACTGGCCTGGCCGGAACGCCGGCGACGATCGCATAGGCCGGCACGTCGCGCGTCACCACCGCGTTGGCACCGACGATCGCGCCATTGCCGATCACTATGCCAGGCATGATCACGGCGCCATGGCCGATCCAGACATCATGGCCGATGCTGACGGCTTTCGCCCGCCGCCGGTCGCGGAACGCCTGATCGACACCCAGCCAGCGGAAATATTCGTTGGGCCGATAGCTGATCTTGTGCTGCGTCAGCCGCTCGACCGGATGCTCCAGCGCATTGATGCGGCTGTTGGCGGCGATCGAGCAGAATTTGCCGATCGTCGTATAGATCGCCTCGGCATGGCGCTCGAAGTAGGAGAAGTCGCCGACCGTCACCTCGCGCAGGATGACCCGCTCGCCGATCGACGCGTAGCGTCCAAGCTTGCACGCCTTCAACTCGGCCGTCGGATGGATGCGCGGCTCGGGATCTTTCAGGACAAGGTGTTCGGGACGGTCCATGCGGGCGCTTTACGCCCGCGCGCATAGTCTCGCAAGCCGAGTGCAGCGCCGCACATCCGTTTGGGCGCCAAGGACCCTGTAGCACCTTAAGTCTCTATTTCGGCTTGCCGCTGGTCCACACCACGTTCTGGCCGTAGAGCGGCACAGTGGTGACCGACATTTTTGCCGAGCCATCCTGCACCTGGCGCGAATGCGACAGGTAGATCAGCGTTTCGTTGGCCTTGTCGTAGATGCGGTTCACCACCTGCTTTTTCCAGATCAGGCTGATGCCTTGCTTGAACACCTCCTCGCCGGCCTCGCTCATGTCGATGTCGCCAATGGTGATCGGCCCGGTCTGGCGGCAGGAGATCGAGGAATCGGACGGGTCCTCGAACCAGTTGCCTTTCTGCAGGCGGTCGATCACCCCACGGTCGAAATAGGAGACGTGGCAGGTCACGCCCTCGACCTTCGGATCCTTGATCGCCTCGACGATGATGTCGTTGCCGAGCCAATCGACGCCGACCTTGCCGACTTCCTCGGCGACGGCCGAGCCGGCACCAATGACCAGGCATGCGGCCAACGCGCCGCCAATCAGTTTTCGCAAAGAGGCCTCCTGCGGTTCGAATTTTGCCGACCTCAGGTGGGACGAACGGCAGCGCTTTGCAAGCAGATCGCCTCCCACAGCATTGCCGGTTGCGGCAACGCGACATCTTTGCGTCGGCGCGACCGAACCGCTAAGAGTGTTCGCCAAGCCAGGGCTTACGGCGCCAACCCGGCGCCCGATGGAAATAACGACGGACTTCACTGATGATGCGTTCAATTCTGGTCGGTATTCTCGTCCTGATGGCCGCAGGAATCGGTTGGCTCACCTTCGACTGGTACCGCGGACATTATGGCGGCGAGCCGTTCGGAGCACCTTTCACGCTGGTCGACCAGAAGGGCACGCCGGTCACCGAAGCCGCCTTTCGCGGCCACCCCAGCGTCGTCTTCTTCGGCTTCACGCACTGTCCGGAAGTCTGCCCGACCACGCTTTTCGAGTTGGCCGGCTGGCTGAAGACGATGGGCGACGACGGCAAGAACCTGCGCGCCTATTTCGTTACGGTCGACCCGGAGCGCGATACGCCCGAAATCATGAACACCTATGTCAGCAATTTCTCCGATCGCATCCTCGGCATATCAGGCGATCCGGATAAGGTCCACGCCATGGCCAAGTCGTTCGGCATCTACTGGAAGAAAGTCGACACGAACGATGGCGACTACACGATGGACCACACCGCTTCGGTGCTGCTGCTCAATGCCAAGGGCGATTTCGCCGGCACCATTGCCTATGGCGAAAGCCCGGACGCCGCCATCGCCAAGCTCAAGCGGCTGGCGGCGGAAGGTTGACACATCCGGTAATGACGCAGACGCGTTTGTATTTCACCGCGGGCAAGATCGAGGCCGATCGCATCTTCGCGGCGCTCGGTGCGGCGTTCGATGATGAGGCCCTGCCGGTTGCGGTGCTCGAGGTCGATGAGGACCGCGACATCCACGAAGTATCGCTCTATGCCGACGACGACGTCGATGCGGTCGAGGCGCGGCTTAGGGACATCCTTGCCGGACTGTCGCTGTCGAAATCGATAGCGCGCGAAGCGCTGCCCGACATCGATTGGGTGGCGCGCTCGCTAGAGGGATTGAAGCCGGTGCGGGCCGGGCGCTTCTTCGTCCATGGCGCGCATGACCGCAGGAAGCGCCACAGCGGCGAGCTCGCCATCGAGATCGAGGCCGGCCTTGCCTTTGGTACCGGCCATCACGGCACCACCGCCGGCTGCCTCGAAATGCTGGAGCAGGTCGTACGGCGCGAGCATCCGCGCAACGCGCTCGACCTTGGCACCGGCAGCGCGGTGCTCGCCATCGCGGTGGCCAAGCTCGCGCATATTCGGGTGCTGGCGACCGACATCGACCCGGTCGCCGTCAAGGTGGCCGCCGCCAATGCGCGGCTGAACCAGGTCAAGGGGCTCATTGAAACAATGGCGGCACCCGGTTTTCATCATCCGATCTTTGCCGCGCGTGCGCCCTTCGACCTGATCGTCGCCAATATATTGGCGCGGCCGCTGATGCGGCTGGCGCCGCAAATGGCCGGACATATCGCGCTTGGTGGCTCGATCGTTTTGTCGGGCATCCTCGAGCGCCAGCGCGACGCGGTAATCGCAGCCTATATCGGCCAGAAATTCCGGCACGTCCGCACCTTGCACCGCGAGGGCTGGGTGACGATTCACCTCAAGCGCTGAGGAATAGCGCTTTCAGCGCAAGCCGGAATCAGCTCGGACCTAGCGCGAGTTCGCCGCTTTCTTCAGCTGTTCGCGATCGTAGCCGTGAGCTTTCAGCGTTTCGTCGTCAAAGCCAAGCAGAACGCCGCTCACATACCGGCTCGCTTCGCGCTGGCGAGCTTCGATCAGCGCGTTCACAGCGTTTCTGAAAAATCCGCGTCTGGCTGAAATCGTGGACATGACAGTCTCCTTTGCAGGGCAATAGGACTCTTCCTCCACGTGAAGAAGGTAAGCCCTGCTGACGCTTTTTGAAATCGCCGATTCTGCATGGCCTCCATGCGCAAAAAGACACTGTAGCGGCCAGCCACGATCGGTCCGAAAATCGATTCCGATTTTCGAAGTCATGCGCTACGGTCGCGCCAGCATTCGAGGAGAGCCGACATGTTCCAGACCTTCGATTCCGCCGGCGATCCGGCCGTTGGCAAGCCGCGCGTGGCAATGCTGCGCCAATGGTTGGCGGCGAACGGGCTGGATGGCTTCATCGTGCCTCGCGCCGACGAACACCAGGGCGAATATGTCGCCGACCGCTCGGCACGGCTGAAATGGCTGACCGGCTTCAGCGGCTCGGCCGGCGTCGCCATTGTGCTTGGCGAGCGCGCCGTCATGTTTGTCGACGGGCGCTACACGCTGCAGGTGCGCCAGGAAGTCGATCTCGACATCTTTTCGATCGAGAGCCTTGTCGACAACCCGCCGGCCAACTGGATCAAGGACAATCTCGGTAAGGGCGTGCGGTTGGGCTTCGATCCGTGGCTGCATACGATCAGTGACGTCAAGGCGCTGAAAGCCTCGGCCGAGAAATCCGGCGCGATACTGGTGCCGCTCGAAGAAAATCCGATCGACGCAATCTGGCAGGACCAGCCCGGGCCGCCACTGGCGCTGGTCGAGATCCACCCGATCGGCTTTGCCGGCGAACTGGCCAAGGACAAGCTGGCGCGGCTGGCGGCGGCCATCGCGAAGGACGGCGCCACCCATGCCGTGCTGACCGACCCCTCCTCCATTGCCTGGGCCTTCGACATCCGTGGCGGCGACGTACCGCACACACCGCTGGCGCTCGGCTTTGCCGTGCTCGCCGCCGACGGCTCGCATCTGCTTTTCATGGACCAGCGTAAGTTTTCGCGCACCGTCGCGGCCTACCTGACGCAGCTCGCCGAATTGCACGAACCAGGTGAATTCGAAACGGCAATCGTCACCCGGGCCAAGGGCGGCGCAAAAATCGCGCTGGACCCGGTTCTCGCAGCGGACAAGCTCAGAATGCTGGTCGAGGATAATGGCGGCACCGTCATTGCCGTGCCCGATCCGGCCCGCATTCCACGCGCAACAAAGAACAAAGCTGAGATCGCCGGCGCACGCGCTGCGCATCGCCGCGACGGCGCTGCGGTCGCCAAGCTGCTGTGCTGGCTCGACCGCCAGAAGCCCGGCACGCTCGATGAAATCGCCGTTGTCACCAGGCTTGAGGAGACGCGCCGTCAGACCGGCCAAGAAACGCAAATGCCGCTGCGCGACGTGTCGTTCGACACCATCTCCGGCGCTGGTCCTAACGGCGCCATCATGCACTACCGCGTCTCCCGCGCCACCAATCGCAAGCTGGGGGATGGCGAGCTGTTCCTGCTCGACTCCGGCGGGCAGTACCAGGACGGCACCACCGACATCACCCGCACGGTTCCGATTGGCACGCCGACCGAGGAGATGCGCGAACGCTTCACGCTGGTGCTGAAAGGCATGATCGGCATCTCCATGCTGCGCTTCCCGCAAGGCACGCGCGGCTCCGAAATCGATGCCGTAGCCCGCCTGGCGCTATGGAGACACGGATGCGACTTCGCCCATGGCACCGGACACGGTGTCGGCTCTTATCTTGCCGTGCATGAGGGACCGCAGCGTATCGCCAAGACCGGCACCGAAAAGCTGCTGGCCGGCATGATCGTCTCCAATGAGCCCGGCTATTACAAGGAAGGTTCTTACGGCATCCGCATCGAAAACCTGGTCCTGGTGACGCCGGCCGAGACAATCGAGGGCGGCGACATCGCCATGCATGGCTTCGAGACACTGACGCTGGCCCCGATCGACAAGCGGCTGGTCCGATCGGACCTCTTAACCCGTGACGAGCTCCATTGGCTCGACGAATACCATGCGCGGGTGCTGGCCGAGATCGGACCGATGCTCGACGGCGAAACGCTGGCCTGGCTGGAAAAAGCAACCGCCCCGCTGCCGCACGACTTCAAGCAATAGCCGCGGTCGCAACGCCGGTTGACAGGCTTTGCTCCGCAAGCAGTTCCTGCAAAGCCGTGACGTTAGGAGAACCGGCTCCCTTGCGCCAGAACAACACCGTGATGGCGTTGTCTTCGTCAGCGGGCAGTTCGTGCAGCTTTAGCCAGCGGCTCTCCGGGAAGCCCGAAAGCACACTTTTCGGCATCAGCGCTATGCCCATGCCAGCCACCACGCAACCAAGGATGGCATGGTATGAACCAAGCTCGATGGTTTTCTCGGCCATGAACCCTCTGCGCGCATACCATTGTTCCAGCCGCTTGCGGTGCGGGCAGCCGTGCTCGAAGGCTATCATGGTTTTGGGCATGTCCAGACGGTCGTCGATCGAGACGCGCGATGCGGCCGAGACAATGACCAGCTGCTCCTGGAATGCTGACTGCTTTTCGAACGGAGCGTCGGCGATCGGCTCGGCGGCAAAGGCTGCATCGAGTTCGCCGGCAAGCATGGCGGTCGCGAGAACCTGCGGATTGCCGGTGCGCAACTGGATTTCCACTTCGGGATAACGTGCGTGATAATCGGCGAGCAGACTTGGAAGCCGGGCCGCGGCGGTGCTCTCCATGGCACCTAGGCGAAGCGTGCCACGCGGGCGTGGATCGAGCATCGCCGCTCGCGCCTCCTCCGCCAGCGCCAGCAGCCGATCCGCATAGCCGACCAATTTGTGACCGGCCGGCGATACGTGCAGGCGCTTGCCCTCCCGGATAAACAGCTGCACGCCGAGATCCTCCTCGAGCTGCCGGATGCGTGTGGTCACGTTCGACTGCACGCGAAACAGTTTTTCCGCTGCCCTGGTGATTCCGCCCTCGCGCACCACCGTGCGGAAGATGCGCAGATCGGCCAAATCCATACATCTCTCCTGGAGAACATAACGATCTTAATTATTCATTTTAACTGATTATGCCTTTCCCGTAAATCGCCGGTGTAGCTGCCGATCAACACGGCAAACCAGGGGAGATGGAAATGTCGCGTGAGCCCTTCGGCATCCAGCCGATCGATCTAAGCGCATTGACGCCGAAGCAGCGCGAAGCGCTCTATAGCGACGCCGTGCGTTGCGCCCACCAGGAGAGAGCGGAGGCGATCCGGCTGAGCCTGTTGCGGGTCGGCCCGGCAATAGTAGCTGCGGTAAAGCGCATGTGTGCTCTCGCCGCCAAGGCAAAAGTCGATCAGCCGACGAGCTGCCGCGCGAGGATCAGCACGGCAGCACCCGCCAGGAACATCGCCATCAGACCGCCGCGCAGTGAGACAAGGCCGGCAACGATCAAAGCTGCCCATTCCGCCGGCCCGGCGCTGAGCGCCGCCGGCGCCACCAGCGTAGTCAGCACCGCCGCCGGCACGGCGCTGAGCCCTGCGTCGACGCGCGGATGGATATGATCGAAGCGAGAGATCACCAGATGACCGCCGATGCGGGTCAGATAGGTCGCGATCGAAGCGGCGATGATGATCCACAAGGTCGTGCTCATGGCCGTGCCTCCACGCCGCAGTGGCGGGGCGGCAGGATGACGGCGAGCAGCACGCCGGCCAGCGCACCTATGGAGACATGCCAGGGCGAGCCGACCGTCTTGTAGGCAATGATGGAGGCGGCAGCGCTGGCGACGACCACCGGCAGCCACAGCGGCCGCTTGCGGAAGCTCATGACCAGGCCGAGAAAATAGATCGGCAGCAGGAAATCGATGCCCAGCGCATGGGTGTCGGGAATAAGCTTGCCGAACATCGCGCCGAGCGCGCTTTCGATGATCCAGAACACATAGACCGGCAGCCCAAGCCCCATATACCAGGTGAACCCGACGGTGTCGCCGGCCTCCGCCTTGCGCTCGGCCACCGCGAACTGCGGATCGGTAAGCACGAAGTAGCCTATCGCCTGCTGCATCAGTGGCCAATGCGCGATGCGCCGGCCGATATCGGCCGAATAGAGCACATGGCGAAAATTCACGGCGAAGATCGACAGCACGATCAGCCACGGCGCGACATGCTGGCCGAACAGCTCGATGCCGACCATCTGGCTGGCGCCGCCGAACACCGTTGCGCTCATCAGGAACGCTTCGAGCACGGAAAACCCGTTATCGACTGCGAGCGCCCCGAACAGCAACGCAAACGGTGCCGACGCGACCACGACGGGCATGCTGAGCCGCACGCCGTCCCAGAAATCGCTTTTCGCACTGTTTTCGGAGATTGCTTCCGCCGACATCGACCGCTCCTCGGGAAGGGCCTATGTAGGGAGGGCGGTCCGGCTTGTCACACCAATTCGCTTGAGGCAAACGATCAGCGGAAGTGATGGCTGAGGCGCGCGGGCAAGTGCGCTCCAGTGCCTAGCGCGGCGAAGCGTTGCCTTCGATCGCCCTGCCCCAGTCGAGGAGCGGTTTTGCCCGCATGACGAAGTCGACGAGTTCGTCGACCAATCCAGCTCCGTAGATATCCGCGGGCTCGATTGCGTGCCGGACGGCAAAATGCCGGTTGCGGATCGCGGCAGCGAGATCGGGCTCGGCGATATGCTCGAAGCCACGCGGCGTGCGCTTCATGCAGCCGTCCGGATCAAGCTCGAGGCCGTTCTTCTTCAGCGCCGCGACGAGGGCGCGGAATTCAGCGGGCCGTTTCGCGATCGCGTTGCGCAGCGCCAGCAATAGCTCGGGTCCGGGCTGCCACCAGGCAACGGCGGCAAAGCAGCGCTCGAGCCCGATATGGACGTAAAACACGCCCTGTTCCATCTTGGTGCCGTCTGGCGAAAGGATCGCCGACAAATGCCGGTTATAAGGCCGTTTGTCCTTGGCGAAACGCACATCGCGATTAATTCGGAACAGCGATTTCTTGCGGTCGCCGCGCAGGCCGAGCCCCGCGGCCGTGAAGCGCTCGGAGAGCGTTTCCACCAGATCGCCGAAGGGATCGCGCAGGTCGCGTTCGAAAAGGTCGCGGTTTTCCAAAAACCACTCCCGGCTCTGATGAAAATCCAGCGCCTTGAGGAAGGGAATGGCCTTTTGCCCAAAACCGTTGAACGCAGCCGCCATCACCCGCCCTTGCCGATCCGCTGCAGCCAGGTGTCCTCGTCGATCACCTCGATGCCGAATTTGGTCGCATCTTTCAGCTTGGAACCGGCGCCTGGCCCTGCCACGAGGAGATCGGTCTTCGCGGAAACCGAGCCGGCGACCTTCGCGCCTAGACGTTCGGCCATCGCCTTGGCCTCCGGGCGCGTCATCTTTTCCAGCGTGCCTGTAAACACGATTGTCTTGCCGGCGACCGCACTATCGGCTGAGACGTTCACAATGTACGGCTTCGGGTGGACCTGTGTGAGCAGCGCTTCAAGCACGGCGTCGTTGCGTTCATTGCCGAAGAAATCGCGAAGCGCGCCTATCACCGTATCGCCGATGCCGTTGATCGAAGGAAAAACGGTGTGTGGATCGGCTGCCGCTGCTGTCTCCTTGCCAATGCGGATCAACTCCTCGATCGTCGAGAAGGTTCGGGCCAGCACAGCGGCTGTCGTTTCGCCGATATGGCGGATGCCCAGCGCAAAGATGAAGCGATCGAGTTCCGGTTCGCGGCGAGCGTCGATGGCAGCGAAGAGCTTGTCGAGGCCGTCGTAGTTGCGTTCCTCGACACTGCGTACATTCTTGCGCGTCTTGCCCGATGCGGCCTCACGCTGCCTTGCCTGCTCCTCCCGCCGTTCCGCCAGCGCCTTGGTGACGGCGGGACGGCGGTCCCGGAGAGTGAAGATATCGGCGGCTGTCTTGACCAACCCGGCATTGAAGAACAGGTCTATGTTTTCGGCGCCCAGGCCTTCGATATCCATGGCGCCGCGCGACACAAAGTGGCGCAATCCTTCCACGGCCTGCGCAGGGCAGATCAGTTCGCCGGTGCAACGTCGGCGGGAATCTTCCTTGCCGGTCTTCTCGTTGATCTCGCGCGTCGCGGGTGAGCCGCAGATCGGACATTTGTGCGGGAATTCGTAGGGCATGGCATCTGGCGGACGCTTGTCGGCTACGACGCTCACGATCTGCGGAATGACGTCCCCTGCCCGCTGGATGACCACTGTGTCGCCGATACGCACGTCATAGCCGTCGCGGATCGGCTGGCCGTTGCTGTCCAGACCCTTGATGTAATCTTCGTTATGAAGCGTGACATTTTCGACCACGACGCCGCCGACCGTGACGGGCGCAAGCCGGGCAACGGGCGCAAGCGTACCGGTACGGCCGACCTGAATGTCGATCCTCAGCACGGTCGTCATCGCCTGTTCGGCCGGAAATTTGTGGGCGATGGCCCAGCGTGGTTCGCCGGTGACGAAGCCCCATCTGCGCTGCAATTCCAACTGGTCCACCTTGTAGACGACGCCGTCGATGTCGTAGCCCAGCGATGAGCGCTGGGTCTCGATTAGGTGATAATGCGCGACCAGTTCCTCGACCGACTTTGCCCGGACCATCAGCGGACTGACCTTGAATCCCCACTCCGCGAATTTCTGCACGGAATCGTATTGGGTCGGAGCCGGATCCTTTGTGGTATAGCCCCAGGCGTAGGCAAAGAATTTGAGGTTGCGGCTGGCGGTAACGGACGGGTCCTTCTGACGGAGCGACCCGGCCGCCGTATTGCGCGGATTGACGTAATCCTGGCCGCCGATCGCCGCCGAACGTTGCTTCAGCGCCTCGAATTCCGCGTAGGTCATGTAGACCTCACCGCGTATTTCGATGACCTCGGGCCAGTCCGATCCCTTCAAGGTCTTGGGAATGTCGGCGATGGTCTTGAGATTGGCGGTGATGTCCTCGCCGACGAAACCGTCGCCGCGCGTTGCCCCCTGTACGAACGCACCGCCTTCATACCGCAGGGAAGCCGATAGCCCGTCGATCTTCGGCTCAGCCGTGAAGGCGATGTTCAGATCCTTGTCGCGGTCAAAGAATCGCCGGCCCCGTTCTATGAAGTCCGCGACGTCCTGGTCGGTATAGGCCTTGGCGAGGCTGAGCATCGGCACCGCGTGGCGCACCTTGGCAAAACCTTCCGCCGGCGGCGCGCCGACCCTGCGTGAGGGCGAATCCTCGCGCACGAGATGCGGAAACCGCTGCTCGATGGCGAGATTGCGCCGGGTCAGCGCGTCATATTCCGCATCCGTGATTATCGGCGCGTCCTCGCCATGGTAGCGCCGGTCGTGCTCGGCGATCTCCTGCGCCAACCGCTTCAATTCGCTTGCCGCCTCGCTTTCGCTGAGCGAATCGACTGGTTTTTCGTCCATGCACTGCTCCCTCCACGGTGACGCGACACAATAGAACAGGATTCTTTCATGAGGGAGAGACCAGACACGGAAAATCATTCCTGAACAGCAGGATGGCGCCAGACCCTGACTCAGGTCACGAACGCCGGAAACGAACTCGTCTAGAGCAATTCCAGGAAAACTGTGAAACGGTTTTCCGTCCGGAATTGCGCAGAACGAAGAAATAGAGCGGTTCGGCGTTTCCGTGAAACGGTAAACCACTCTAGGCTGCCGCGGTGTTCTCCCGCAGCAGCCGCTCGGCCGCCGCGCGCGCCTCGTCGGTGATGGTGGCGCCGGCGAGCATGCGTGCGATCTCTTCCTGCCGCGCCGCCCGGTCCATCTCGGCGATGCCGGTCGAGACCCGGTCGGCCCCGCCCGATTTGGAGATCAGGAAATGCGTCGCCGCGCGCGCCGCCACTTGCGGTGCATGCGTGACCGAAAGCACCTGCACGCGTTTTGCCAGCCGCGCCAGCCGCTGGCCGATGGCGTCGGCAACCGCGCCGCCGACGCCGGTGTCGATTTCATCAAAGACCAAGGTCGGCGCCGAGCCCCGGTCAGCGAGTGCTACCTTCAACGCCAGCAGGAAGCGCGAAAGCTCGCCGCCGGAAGCGACCTTCATCATTGGGCCGGGCCTGGTGCCGGGATTGGTGCGCACCCAGAACTCGACCTGGTCGATGCCTTCTTCGGTGCGGCTTTCGGCATCGCTTGCGATCTCGACGATGAACTCGGCCCGTTCGAGTTTTAGCGCCGGCAGTTCGGCCACTACCGCCTTGGTCAGCCCCACGGCCGCCGCATGGCGAAGCGACGACAGCTGGGCCGCCGTAATGTCATAGGCCTGGCGCGCCGCTGCAGCCTGTTTCTCCAGCGCATGCAGGCGTTCCTCGCCGGCATCGAGATCGGCAAGGTCGGCAGCCATAGTGTCACGCAATTGCGCCAGGTCATCGACGGCGACGCTGTGCTTGCGCGAGGCGGCACGCAGCGAAAACAGCCGCTCCTCAGCCTTTTCCAGCCGCTGCGGATCATATTCGGTGGCGCGAAGTGCTGCTTCCACGCCCGACTGCGCCGCGTCGAGCGACAGCATCGCCTCGTCGAGCGATTTGACGACATCCTCGAGCAGCCCGGGCGCTTCGGTCACCTTGCGCTGCAGCCGCCTGAGCAGGCTGGCCAATTGCGGCAAGGGCGAGGACGGACCCGAGAGCACATCCTGCGCATCGTGGATTTCCGAGGCGATCTTTTCGGCTCGCATCATCGCGGCGCGCAGTTCGGCCAGCTCCGTCTCTTCGCCCGGCTGCGGATCGAGCCTGGTCAATTCGGCGACCGCTGCACGCAGATAATCGGCCTCGCGGGCAGCTGCCTCGACTTTGGCCCGGTGTCGTGAAAATTCCTGCTCGCAGGTACGCCAATGCCGCCACGCCTCGCCGGTTGCCCGAGCAGCGCCGAGATGGCCGCCGAAACTGTCGAGCAACTCGCGATGGGCGCCGGGATCGACCAAAGCGCGCTCGTCATGCTGGCCGTGGATCTCGACCAGCGCACGGCCGATGTCGCGCATCAGCGTCACGCTGGACGGCTGGTCGTTGACGAACACACGCGTACGGCCGTCCGCCGTCTGGACGCGGCGCAGGATGATGTCGCCGTCGTCCTCGATGGCATTCTCGGCAAGCAGCATGCGAGCCACGTGGTTGCGCGGCACGTCGAACACGGCGATGATCTGGCCCTGTGCCGCGCCATGCCGCACCAGCGACGCGTCGCCGCGGGCGCCAAGCGCCAGCGACAAAGCGTCGAGCAGGATGGACTTTCCGGCGCCGGTTTCGCCGGTAAGGACCGAAAGGCCGGACGAGAAGTCGATGTCCAGCTTCTCGATCAGAACGATATCGCGGATCGACAGCCTGGAGAGCATGGTGACGCGCCGCTCAGGCGCCGGTGATCAGCTTCCCGGCCTTGGAGATCCACGATCCGGCATTCTCGCGCGGCTCGAGCCCACCACTCTGCAGGAGCTTGTAGGAGTCCTTGTACCACTGGCTGTCGGGATAGTTGGTGCCGAGCACGGCCGCAGCGGTCTGCGCTTCCGACGTCAGCCCCATCGCATAGTAGCTCTCGGTAAGGCGCGCCAGCGCCTCCTCGACATGGCGGGTGTTGGAATAGTTCTCCACGACGTTGCGGAACCGTTTGACGGCCGCGATGTATTCGCGGCGCTCGAGATAGTAGCGGCCGATCTGCATCTCCTTGCCGGCGAGCTGATCGTTGGCGAAGCGGATCTTCTCCTTGGCATCGTCGACATATTCGGAAGTCGGCCAGCGCGTCACCAGGTCCTGCATCGTCTGCGCGGTAAGACGCGCTTCCTTCTGGTCCTGGGTGACGTCCTTGATCTGGCGGTAGTAGCTCAGCCCGATAATATACTGGGCATAGGCTGCATCGTCGGTCGACGGGTAAAGGGTCAGGTAGCGCTTGGCCGAACCGATCGCCTCATCGTAATTGCCCTGACGGTAGTCGGCAAAGGCACCCATCACCATCGATTTGCGGGCGAATTCGGAATAGGGATGCTGGCGGTCGACGGCATCGAACTTGCGGCTGGCCTCCTGCAGGCGCCCGGCATTCAGATTGGCGAGACCCTGATTGTAGAGCACGTCGGCCGGCTCGGTCTGATCGACATAGGTCGATAGATCGACGTCCTTCTCGGACGACATGCAGGCCGACAGAAACAGCGATGGAACGACCACCGAAAGCGCCAGGAAAACAGCCCGCCGCAGCGCCTTCGATTGACCAACTCGCTTGAAAAACATGTTTGGATTCCGCCCTTTCGGCGTCATTTCAGTCAACGGCAGCAGCCATAAACCATAATTGCCTTGCCCGGCAACGCTATCCCCGGCCAATCGCACATTTTTGTGGCGGTTTGGCGCCACCTGGAAAGCTCTGTAATTTGGCCGGCCGGTGATGCATCCATGCAACACAGCTTGACCGCAACGTAGGCCGTAAGACCTTAAGAATCAGATCATCCAGGGCGCATAGAGGGGTGCGTTGACGGCGCTCATCTCGGCGGTACGCCCGCGCTCGCGGCGCGTCGTCTCGACGATCTCGAAAGCCGAACGATCCGACAAGAGACGGCGCAGCGCAGCGGCGTTCAGCCTGTGGCCACCACGATAGGAGCGGAAGCAGCCGATGAACCGGGCACCGGCGAGCGCCAGGTCGCCCATCGCATCCATCGTCTTGTGGCGCGCGAACTCGTTGGGATAGCGCACGCCGCCCATGTTGATCACGCGGTTGTCGTCGCCGATCACCAGGGAGTTTTCCAACGAGGAGCCGAGCGCATAGCCGGCCGCCCATAGCCGCTCGACGTCCTTCATGAAACCGAACGTGCGAGCCCGCGCGACGTCGCGGCGGAAAATGTCGGCATTCATGTCGGATGCAAAAAGCTGGCGCCCGATCGCCGGGCTTTCGAAATCGATCTCGATCTCGAAGCGCGTGCCGTCATAGGGCCTGAACTCCGCCCAGCAGGCGCCGTTCTCGATACGAACCGGCTTGACCACCCTGATGTAGCGACGCTTGACCGGCAGCGTTTCGATGCCTGCCTGGTCAATGGCCTCGACGAACATCACTGCGCTGCCGTCGAGGATAGGCACCTCATGGCCGTCGATTTCGATGACGAGATTGTCGATCCCAAGCCCGAAAAGCGTCGCCATCAGATGCTCCACTGTGGCAATGTGCTCACCTTGCGGATCGCCAAGCATGGTGGAGAGGTCGGTGGCGCCGACCTCGGAAACGAGCGCGCGAAATTCGTGGCTTCCGCTCGCATTCGAAAGCTGGAAGACGACACCCGTATCGGCATCTGCCGGCAGGAAATGGACGGTGACCGGATTGCCACTGTGGACGCCGATGCCGGTCAGCGTCGCACGCGATTTAAGTGTCGTCTGATAGTCGTGCAAAACAATCCCCATAGCCCGTACTGCCTAGGTCCGCTTCATCTGCCCTGAGGGCGCGGCTCTTGATTGATCGGCAGGCAGGGCCACTTCCCCGAGACTCCCAGCAAACCGACTTTGGTCGGTGGCGAAGATAATGGTCCCGCAGGGAGACTCCAAATCACGGTTTCTTACTCGTTGTAACCGCGGTCCAGCGCGGGATTGCCCCATAAGTCCTTGTTTTAAAATTGCTTTTAATATTAACAGGCGAACAGCTTCCTGCTCGCCTGTTAACAACTGTTACGAACCGTTAACAGATCAATTGGCCTGTCGGCGCAGGAAGGCGGGAATCTCCAACTGATCGTCTTCCTGGACAGCCCGGCTCTGCGGCGTCAGGCGGCCCTGCTCGTCCAGCTGGCCGCGGCGCGGTGCGTAAAGCTGCGGATCCTGGCTGGCTAGGCGGCGCACTTCCGCCGGCGCCTGGCGCAGTTTCGGTTCGCGCGGCTGCGCCGGCTGCAACCGTGCAGGCTCCTCTTCGCGGCGGGTCAAGCCGTTGGTCAGGCGCTTGAGCAAGCCCATGGGGCCGCTGTTCTCGTGGTCGGCCGGGCGGGCCTTGGCTTCCACTTCGGCCTTCACCTGCGGCGGGAAATCCTCGACCCGCGGCATGCGCTGGGGTGCCGCGGCAACCGGCTGCGGCATTTCACGATGCGGAGCGGGCTGCATCGCTTGCTGAACCGCTGGCTGCATCATCGGCTGCGGCTGAGCCGGAGGCGCCTGGAAGATCTTGCTCTGCGGACGGAAGTCTTCCGCATGGGCGACCGGTGCCGGGCGGGCCTGCGCCATCGCTGCCGCATTCGCCTCGGCCAGCTGAATGGCCTCGGCGACCGGATCGGCAGCACGTGGTTCATAGATCGGTTGCTGGACAGGCGCCGGGCGCATTTCCGTGACCTGGGCCGCCGGCCGACTGACCGGCTTCGGCGGAGCGGTGCGGATGGCGATCGGCGCCGCAGCGATTTCGGCCGCCGATTTGTCGATGCCGGTGGCGACCACCGACACGCGGATAACGCCTTCGAGTTCCTCGTCGAAGGTGGCGCCCAGAATGATGTTGGCGTCCTGGTCGACCTCTTCGCGAATGCGGGTTGCCGCCTCATCGACTTCGAACAGGGTCAGGTCGCGGCCGCCGGTGATCGAGATCAGCAGGCCCTTGGCGCCCTTCATCGAGGTCTCGTCGAGCAGCGGGTTGGCGATGGCGGCTTCAGCCGCGGCCATTGCGCGGCCCTCGCCCGAAGCCTCGCCGGTTCCCATCATCGCCTTGCCCATTTCGCGCATGACCGAGCGGACGTCGGCGAAGTCGAGATTGATCAGGCCTTCCTTGACCATCAGGTCGGTGATGCAGGCAACGCCCGAATAGAGCACCTGGTCGGCCATGGCGAAGGCATCGGCGAAGGTGGTCTTGTCATTGGCCAGCCGGAACAGGTTCTGGTTGGGAATGACGATCAGGGTATCGACGCATTTCTGCAGTTCCTCGATACCCATGTCGGCCGTCTTCATGCGGCGCTGGCCTTCGAAGTGGAACGGCTTGGTGACGACGCCGACGGTGAGGATGCCCTTTTCGCGGGCAGCGCGGGCAACGACGGGGGCCGCCCCGGTACCGGTGCCGCCGCCCATGCCGGCAGTGACGAAGCACATATGCGTGTTGGAGAGATGATCGATGATCTCGTCGATGCACTCTTCCGCCGCCGCGCGCCCGACTTCAGGCTGCGATCCGGCGCCGAGACCCTCGGTGACATGCGCGCCGAGCTGGATCAGCCGCTCGGCCTTCGACATCGTCAATGCCTGCGCGTCGGTGTTGGCCACCACGAACTCGACGCCGCGCAAGCCGGCGGTGATCATGTTGTTGACGGCATTGCCGCCGCCGCCGCCGACACCGAACACGGTGATGCGCGGCTTGAGCTCGGTGATGTCCGGCTTCTGCAGATTGATGGTCATTGTCTTCGTCCTTTGCCTTTCCCGCCGCTTCGCCGCCGCGGCCGCCTATGGGGCTGTCCCCGTCAAATTAAAAACTGTCTCTCAACCACTGACTCATTCGATGCAGTTTTCCGCCTGTTCCGGTCATCCGAAGACCGGAAATTCCCTTCGCCGGGCGGCTCTCGAAGCTCGCCATCTGTGGGTAGATCAGAAGCCCGACGGGCGTCGAGAAAGCCGGCCCCTTGGCCGCCTCGGGCAGGCCTGCCACGCCAAGCGGGCGGCCAATGCGCACATTGCGGCCGAGAATGCGGCGTGCTGCTTCGGGCAGGCCGGCAAGCTGGCTGGCGCCGCCGGTCAGCACCACACGCTTGCCAACCGCGTTGCCGTAGCCGGATTTGTTCAGCCGGTCGCGCAGCAATTCCAGCGTCTCGTCGATGCGGGCGCGGATGATGCGCGTCATCACCGAACGCGGGATCTGCAACGGCACCTCGCCGTCCTCGCCGATCGGATGGATGGAAACCAGGTCGCGGTCGTCGGCACTGCCAGGCAGCGCCGAGCCATGCATCACTTTCAGCCTTTCGGCGGCATCGAGCGAGGTCGACAGGCCCTTGGCCATATCCAGCGTGACGTGGTTACCGCCGATCGCGATGGCGTCGCCATGGACGAACTTGCCTTCCGAAAACACCGAGATCGTCGTCGTGCCGCCGCCCATGTCGATGCAGGCCGCGCCCATTTCGAGCTCGTCGTCGACCAGCGCGGCAAGCCCGCTGGCATAGGGCGTCGCCACCATGCGCTCGACCGACAGGTGCGAGCGGTTGATGCAGAGCTCGAGATTGCGCAAGGGCGCTGCATCGCCTGTCAGCACGTGCATGTCGACGCCAAGCTGGTCGCCAACCATGCCACGCGGATCGCGCACACCGCGCTCGGCATCCAGCGAAAAGGCAACGGGAAGCGAATGGATCACCTCGCGCTCGGCCCGCAGCGCCTGCTTGGCACCGGCGGCAAGCACGCGCTTGATGTCGGCCTCGTCGGCCTCATGGCCGCCGAGATTGATGGTGGCCGAAAAAGCCTCGCTCTTCAGCCGACCGGCAGTCATGTTGACGATCAGCGAATCGACCGTCAGTCCCGCCATGCGTTCGGCGGCGTCGACGGCCAGACGGATGGCGTGCTCGGCGCGGTCGAGATCGATGACGACGCCCGATTTCACGCCTTGCGATTTCTGGTGGCCGATGCCGATCACCTGGACGCGATGCGAGCGTCCGCGCAGCAGCTTGCCATCATCGCGCGGCTTGAGTTTGGCCACCACGCAGCAGACCTTGCTGGAGCCGACATCCAGCACCGTCAGGATACCGGACCGGCGCGACGAGGCATCGCTATTGCCGCCAAGCCAGCTCATATCTTCGTCTCCGGCTTGCGCTTCAGCATCTTGGGCTTTTCGTCGAACGCGGCCTGGCGCTGTGTCGCCGCTTCCGGCGTCAACTGGACGACCAGACGATCAGAAAGGCGCATGTCGACGGCGGCGATGTCGCGCGTCAAAAGCCCGTTCTCGTGGTCCATCCTGACCAGGTCGGCAATCGCCTGGTCCTCACCGTCTTCGGGAAGCTTGATCGTGATGCCGTTTTCAAGCTTGAGATCCCAGCGCCGTTCGCCGATGCGGATATAGCCCTTGATCCGCGCGGCAAGCTCCGGATAATTCTTGATCTTGGCGAGGAAATCCGGCGCTTTAGCCGGTGCGCCGGTGCCGATGATCAGCGGCAGCAATATCTGCTTGCCGCCGGAGAACGGCGCAATGACGGTGCCGGATTTCTCGATGACCGAAAGCGCGCTGCCTTGCTGCCACAGCGCGAACGGCTCGCGCTCCTCGACGCGCACTTCCAGCGTATGCGGGTAGACCTTGCGCACTGCCGCGGCTTCGACCCAGGGTAGCGTGGTGATGCGTTCGCGCGCGGCTTCGGCATCGAAGCCGATCAGCGAGGTCCAGCCGTCGAGCTCCAGCCTGTCGAGAATATCGATCTCGGACGTTTCGCGGTTGCCGACGACCTTGACTTGGTCGACGGCAAAGCCGGTGCGGGCGGTGACACTCTGGACGATGGCGTCGGAATATCCGCCGAGATAGGCGCCATAGGCACTGCTCGAAACAAGCAGTGCCGCCGACAGCATGGCAGCGCAATAGGGAGGCGCTTCGAAGTCGCCTTCGCCGAGGCGCGCCAGCACGCGCACCGGCCGGCGGAGCAGGCGCGGCAGCACGAAATGGTCGAACGACAACGGCATGCCGAACAGCGCCGGCCCGGCCGCGCCCTTCCCCTTGCCCTGTCCCCACTTCAACGCAGACACGAAGCGTCCTCCACCATCCAACTCAACAAATCGCCGAACGAGTGTCCCGCTTGCGCGGCGATTTCCGGCACCAAAGACGTCGGCGTCATGCCCGGCTGGGTGTTGACCTCGAGCCAGACAATTTCGCCGTTTTCGGAGTGACGATCGTCATAACGGAAGTCCGACCGGGAAACGCCCCGACAGCCGATAGCTTGGTGAGCCTTGAGCGTCAGTGTCTGTATTTTTTGGTAAATATTCGGTGAAAGTTTTGCCGGGCATTCGTGTTTTGATCCTCCCGCGACGTATTTTGAATCGTAGTCGTAGAAGGAATGGCCGGTCGGGATGATCTCGCAGACACCGAGCGCCACATCGCCCATCACCGCGCACGTCAATTCCCGCCCGTGCACATAACGCTCGACCATCACCGTATCGCCATATCTCCACTCGGACGAGCCGATGATCTGCGGTGGATGCGACTGGCCTTCATGGACGATGACGACACCGAAGCTCGACCCTTCGCTGACCGGCTTGACGACATAGGGCGGCTTCATCGGGTGCTTGTTCTGGATGGCGAAGCGATTGGCCACCTTCGATTCCGCCACCGGAATGCCGGCCGCCTTGGCGACCTTCTTGGCCTGTTCCTTGTTCATCGCGAGCGCCGAGGCAAGCACGCCGGAATGGGTGTACGGAATGGCGAGGTACTCGAGGATACCCTGGATGGTGCCGTCCTCGCCGAAGGGGCCGTGCAGCGCATTGAAGACGACGTCAGGCTTGAGCGCGCTCAGCACCGAGCCGATGTCGCGCGAGACGTCGACACGGGTGACCTGGTAGCCCTCTCCCTCGAGCGCATCGGCGCAGGCTTTACCCGACGACAGGGACACGGGCCGCTCGGACGAGAATCCCCCCAGTAGGACGGCCACATGCTTGCTTGTCATTCCCCGTCATTTCCTCTCACAGCAGGCCTGCACCATCGTGCATGCCCCGAAAAGCATCGCGCGCACTCAAATGCGCCCGACCAACTTCGCTCCCTTGTTTCCGCAACATTGAGTCCGAGTCTCCCGGCAGGTTGCCCCCCAGACGGAAACGCGAGTAACGCGTCGAAACGACTCAAATCAGGAAACGCTTCAGGGCAGAGAATCAGAGAGTTGATTCGCTGGCAAGTGCTTACGATTCCGATGGATTCACTTTCCGCAAAAACGGCAGCAAAATGTGAATTCATGAGTCCGAGAGGCAACGGCGGTCGGCTTGCCTAAAGCAACTGCCCGAGAAATTCCTGGACGGCATGGCCCGGCCGAAAATTACCGATGCGCTTGATCTCCCACTGCAGCCGGATGCCCGATTTTTCGAGCACACGCGCGCGCACCGTCTCACCGAGATATTCAAGCTCGTAGCCTGTGGCCGTTCCGGTGTTGATCATGAAGTTGCAATGCATCGGCGACATCTGCGCCCCGCCGACCATCAGGCCGCGGCAGCCGGCCTTGTCGATTTCCTTCCAGGCCGAGGTGCCCTCGGGATTCTTGAAGGTCGAGCCACCGGTTTTTTCGCGGATCGGCTGCACGGTCTCGCGATGGTTCTGGACAGCATCCATCGCGGCCTTGATCGCCGCCTTGTCCTCGGGAACGCCTTCGAACAGCGCCGACGTGAAGATCAGCCCGGACGGCGCCGATGAATGGCGATAGGCATAGCCCATATCGGCATTGCTCAGCGTATGAACATTGCCCTTGCGGTCGAGTGCCCGCACCTCGACCACGCGCTCGCGCGTCTCGACGCCATTGGCGCCGGCGTTCATCCTCAGCGCTCCGCCAATGGCGCCGGGAATGCCGTGGTAGAAATGAAAGCCACCGATGCCGGCCTCGTAGGCGACGGCCGCAAGGCGCTTGTCGGGTGTCGCGGCGCCCGCCTTGATCGTGGTCGGCGCAATCACTTCGGTCTCGCCAAAGCCTTTGGCCGAAAGCCGGATGACAAAGCCCGCAATGCCGCCGTCACGGACAAGCAGGTTCGAGCCGACGCCGATGATGGTCAGCGGAATTTCCTCCGGCACCGCCTTCAGGAACGTGGCAAGATCGTCCTCGTCGGCCGGCTGAAACAATGCGTCCGCGAGCCCGCCGGCTCGAAACCAGGTGATCTTGTCCATCTCGGCATTGGGCGTGATGCGGCCGCGCAGTCCGGCAAGCCGGTCGCCAAGCTTCTCGATCAACGCCTGGCCGCGCATCATGAGATGGTCCCGCCGAGTTCCTTGGGCAGCGCATAGGCCCATTGGGTGATGTTGCCGGCGCCGAGGAAGACGACGAAATCGCCCGGCTTCGCCACCTCGCGCACGATCGGCGCTATCGCCGCCGGACCTTCGATGTACCGTGCGTCGCGATGGCCGCCGGAGCGGATGCGCGACACCAGTGCGTCGGACGTAACGCCATCGATCGGTTCCTCGCCGGCCGCATAGACGGGCGCCACCATTACCGTGTCGGCGTCGTTGAAGCAGACGGAAAACTCGTCGAACAGATCGCGCAGCCGGGTGAAGCGGTGCGGTTGGGTAACGGCGATGATGCGGCCCTTAGTAGCGCTGCGCGCCGCCTTCAGCACCGCCGTGATCTCGACCGGGTGATGGCCGTAATCATCGAAGATATCGACACCGTTCCACGAGCCGGTGCGGGTGAAGCGCCGCTTGACGCCGGCGAAGGACGACAGGCCCTTCTTGATTGCCTCAGCCGAAAGGCCGAGCTCATGCGCGACTGCAATCGCCGCCGTCGCATTGGAGACATTGTGGCGCCCGGGCATGGGCAGCCGCAGACCTGATATCGTTATCTGGCCGTGCGTCTTGCGGTCGCGGATCACCACGTCGAATTCCGAGGTCGGGCCGTCCATGCGGTGATTGGTGAAGCGCACGTCGGCCTGCGCATTTTCGCCATAGGTAATGACGCGCCGGTCCTCGATGCGCCCGACCAGCGCCTGCACCTCGGGATGGTCGGTGCACATCACGCCGAAGCCGTAGAACGGCACATTCTCGACGAACTGGCGAAACGCCTCGCGCACTTTGTCGAAGGAGCCGTAATGGTCGAGATGCTCGGGGTCGATATTGGTGACGACGGCAATCTCGGCCGGCAGCTTGAGGAAGGTGCCGTCGCTCTCGTCGGCCTCGACCACCATCCATTCGCCGTCGCCCATGCGGGCATTGGTGCCATAGGCATTGATGATGCCGCCATTGATCACCGTCGGGTCGAGCCCGCCGGCTTCGAGCAGCGTCGCCACCATCGAAGTCGTCGTCGTCTTGCCATGCGTGCCGCCGATCGCGACCGCCTGCCGGAAGCGCATCAGCTCGGCCAGCATTTCGGCGCGCCGCACGATCGGCAGCAACTTCTCTCTCGCCGCCTTCAGCTCCGGGTTTGATTTCTTGATTGCGGTGGAGACGACGACCACTTCGGCCTCGCCGAGGTTCTCGGCCTGATGGCCGACGAAGCATTCGATGCCCTTGTCGCGCAGCCGCTGCACATTGGCGCTGTCGGCCTGATCGGATCCCTGCACCTTGTAGCCGAGATTGTGCAGCACCTCGGCGATGCCGCTCATGCCGATGCCGCCAATACCTATGAAATGCACGAGGCCGATCGTCTGTGGCATCTTCATGCGTGCGTCTCCTTCCTGAATTCCGAAACGGATTTCCTGGACGCAATAGCCTCTGTCAGATCGGCGAGCAACCGCGCGGCATCCGGTTTACCGGACGATTTCGCCGCCGCAGCCATTGTCGCCGCCCTGCCTGGATCATCCATCAGCCCGCCGACAAGCGCAGCGATCCGCTCCGCCGAAAGCGTGGATTGCGGATGCACCTCGGCGCCACCCGCTGCGGCAAGGGCCGCCGCATTCGCCGCCTGGTCGTGGTCGAGCGCGTGCGGATAAGGCACCAGCAGCGCCGGCCTGCCGATCACCGCGATTTCCGATACGGTCGACGCGCCGGAGCGCGACATCACCAGATGCGCCGCCGCGAGCCGCGCCGCCATGTCGGTGAAGAAGGGCGACACCTCGGCCTCGATGCCAAGCGCGGCATAGGCGGCTTTCACCCGCGCCACATCGTCGGCGCGGGCCTGCTGCGTGATCGCCAGTCGCCCACGCTGGGCATCGGAAAACCGGGCGATCGCCGCCGGCACCGCGTCGGAAAAGAACTGCGCGCCCTGGCTGCCTCCAAATACCAGAAACCGGAACGGCTCTTCGCCGGCCGAAGCAGCATAGGGTGTATTCGCGGCCTCTAATACTTGCGGCCTGACCGGATTGCCGGTGGTCACCGTCTTTGCGCCAGTGGCACTGATGTCTTCCGGCAGGAACCCGCCGGCAACGGCGTCGACGCGGCCGGCGAGCGCCCGGTTGGCGCGGCCCATGACCGCATTCTGCTCGTGGATCAGCGTCGGCACCTTGCGCCGGGTCGCCGCGTAAAGCGGCGGCAGTGTCGGATAGCCGCCGAAGCCGACCACGATGGCGGGCTTGATGCTTGCGATGACGGCCGATGCCTGCCTAACCCCACGCCAGATTTTCCAAAACGCGGTGAGCATAGCAAAGGGATTCTTCGAGCCCATCGTCGCCGACTGGATCGGATGGATGGCGGCCGCCGGGAACTGCCCGGCAAAGCGCTCGGCGCGGTCGTCCGTCGCCAGATGCACCGTCCAGCCGCGCTTGGTCAGTTCATGTGCCAGCGCCTCGGCCGGGAACAGATGTCCGCCCGTTCCGCCTGCCGCCAGAAGGATAACCCCCTTCGCCATCTCACTCCGCCGGCATCGCACGCGGCGACGGCATGAAGCCCAGCTGCTTGCGCTTTTCCGGGCGCTTGCGCGTCAGCGCCAGCACCATGCCCATCGAGATGGCGATCGCGATCTGCGAAGAGCCGCCGTAGGAGATGAACGGCAGCGTCATGCCCTTGGCCGGCATCAGCTGCAGATTGACGGCCATGTTGATGACCGACTGCAGGCCGAAGACCGTAACCAGGCCGCCCACCGCGTAGCGGGTGAAATCGTCCTGCTCCCTGAGTGCCGTGTTGAGACCGCGCAGCACGATGAAACCGAAGATGGACATGATGAAGAAACACATGATCAGCCCGAATTCCTCGCCGGCGACGGAGAAGACAAAATCGGCGTGGCTGTCGGGGATGACCCGCTTGACGGTACCCTCGCCCGGCCCGACGCCGAACCAGCCGCCATTGATCAGCGCCTCGCGGCCCATGTCGACCTGGAACGTGTCGCCCTCGCCGGTCATGAAGCGGTCGATACGGCCGGCAACGTGCGGGAATACCGCATAGGCGGCGAACACGCCGCCGACGCCTGCAGCACCCAGCGCGACGATCCACAGCCACGGCAACCCGGCCATGAAGAACATCACCCCCCAGGTGCCGAGCACCAGCATGGTCTGCCCAAGGTCAGGCTGCGCCACCAGCAGCGAGATGACCAGTGCAAGCAGCAACATGGCGAACAGATTGCCCGGAATGTCGGGCTGGCGCTTGTGCTCGGCGAACAGCCAGGCGCAGATGATGACAAAGGCCGGTTTCAGGAACTCGGACGGCTGGATCGACAGGCCGGCTAGCGACACCCAGCGCCGCGCGCCCTTCACCTCGACGCCGATATAGAGCACTGCCACCATCAGAAACAGCATGATGCACAACATGACCAGCGCCATGCGCCGGATCTGCCTGGATTCAAGGAACGAGACGGCCAGCATTACCCCAAGCGCCGGAATGGTGAAGATAATCTGGCGTGTGGCGAAATGGAAACTGTCTAGCCCGATGCGCTCGGCCACCGCCGGGCTTGCGGCGAAAGACAAAACGATGCCGAGCCCCATCAGCGACAGGAACGCCGCCAGGAACCAGCGATCGATCGTCCACCACCAGGTCGCCACAGGGCTTTTGTCGAGACGGCTTTGCATTATCGTGTCCCTCCGATGGGCTTCACGCCATCAATGGCGGTTGCGGCTTGCCTGAACGCCTCGCCGCGGACTTCGAAATTCTTGAACTGGTCGAAACTGGCGCAGGCCGGCGACAGCAGCACCACTGCCTCGCCGCTATTATCCCTGGCCGCATCGAGGGCGGCGTGTTCGACCGCCGCAGCCAACGTGCCTGATATCTCGTAAGGCACCGCTTCGCCCAGCGTCGCCGAAAAGGCCGGTGCGGCTTCGCCGATCAGATAGGCCTTGGCGATGCGCGGGAAGAAGCCGCGTAACGGCTCGATGCCGCCCTCTTTCGGCAGGCCGCCGGCAATCCAGTAGATACGCGCAAAGCTCGACAGCGCCGGTGCAGCCGCATCGGCATTGGTCGCCTTGGAATCGTTGACGAACAGCACATGACCTTTGCGGCCGACCTGCTCCATGCGGTGCGCCAGCCCCGGGAAACTCTCCAGTCCGGATTGGATCTCGCCGAGTTCGAGCCCGACCTTGAGACAGGCGGCGGCGGCAGCCAGTGCATTCTGCGCATTGTGCTGGCCGCGCAACGAGCCGATGCCTTCGAGGAAGGCGACACGGCTGTAGCGGCCGTGCACGGCTTCCATCAGGTTGGTGCCGTCGGCGAAATAGCCGTCGGTCAGCGGCAGGCGCTTGGAAATCCGAATGACCTGCCGGCCGGCTCGCTCCAGCCGATCGGCGATCTGGGCGCACCAGGAATCGTCGACACCGATGATTGCCGTCTCGCTGCCGGCCACCAGCCGCTCCTTGATCGAGGCGTAGTGTTGCATCGTGCCATGGCGGTCGAGATGGTCCGGCGTCAGATTGAGCAGCACACCGGCCGTCGGATTGATCGAGGGGGCAAGATCGATCTGGTAGGAAGAGCACTCAACCACATAGTGCCGCTCCGGCTGCGGCGGATCGAGCGTCATCACCGCGCGGCCGATATTGCCGCCCATCTGCGTGTCGCGACCGGTCGATTTCAGGATATGCGCGGTCAGCGCCGTCGTCGTCGATTTGCCGTTGGTGCCGGTGATGGCGATGAACGGCGCTGCCGGCGACAGCAAGGTCCGCTCGCGGCAGAAAAGCTCGACGTCGCCGATGATCTCGACGCCCGAGCCCCGCGCGAGCTCGACGGTCCAGTGCGGCTTGGGATGCGTCAGCGGCACGCCGGGCGACAGCACGAAGGCGGAAAACCTCGCCCAGTCCGCGCCGCGCAGATCCGCTGTCGTGATGCCGACCGCGCCGGCCTTGGCGACGCTGTCGGGATTGTCGTCCCAGGCCAGCACATCCGCGCCGCCCTCGATCAGCGCGCGCGCCGTAGCGATCCCCGAGCCGCCGAGCCCGAAGAGCGAAACGCGCTTGCCTGAAAAGGATGCGGCGGGGATCAAGCGGCCTCCTATCTGAGCTTCAGGGTCGACAGGCCGACCAGCGCCAGGATGACGGCGATGATCCAGAAGCGGATCACCACCTGGCTTTCGGTCCAGCCGAGCTTTTCGAAATGATGGTGGATCGGCGCCATCAGGAAGACGCGCTTGCCGGTCATCTTGAAGTAGCCGACCTGGATGATGACCGAGAATATCTCGACGACGAACAGGCCGCCGACTATGACCAGCACGATCTCGTGCTTGGTTGCCACCGCGACCGTGCCGATCAGCCCACCCAGTGCCAGCGAGCCGGTGTCGCCCATGAAGATCGCCGCCGGCGGCGCATTGAACCAGAGGAAGCCAAGCCCGGCGCCGATCACCGCTCCAAGGACCACTGCAAGTTCACCGGTGCCGGGCACGAAATGGATCTGCAGATATTCGGCGAACACCGCATTGCCGGAGAGATAGGCGATGACGCCGAAGGATGCGGCGGCGATCATGATCGGCACGATCGCCAGCCCGTCAAGGCCGTCGGTCAGGTTCACCGCATTGCCGGCGCCGACGATGACGAAGCACGAGAATGGGATGAAGAACCAGCCGAGATTGACGAGAAACTCCTTGGCGAAAGGGAATGTCAACGATGACGAGAAGGGCGCCTGGCCGTTATGCATGATCACCCAGGCGGCGATGCCTGCGATGACGAATTCGAGCCCCAGCCGCGCCTTGCCGGAAAAGCCGAGATGCGATTGCTTGGTTACTTTGAGATAATCGTCGTAAAAGCCGATTGAGCCGAACCCCAGCGTCACCAGCAGCACCACCCAGACGTAGATACTCGACAGGTTCGCCCACAGCAGCGACGAACCGACAATGCCGGACAGGATCATCAGTCCGCCCATGGTCGGCGTTCCCGCCTTCTTGAAATGCGTCTGCGGCCCGTCGGCACGGATCGGCTGGCCCTTGCCTTGCCGCAGCCTCAGCGAATTGATGATGGTCGGTCCGAAGATGAACACGATCAGCGCCGCTGTGATCAGCGCTCCGCCGGTGCGGAAAGTTATGTAGCGGAAGACGTTGAAGACCGAGATCTTGTCCGCAAATTCGACGAGCAGTGTTAGCATGCGCTTGCGTCCCCCGGACCGATCCTAGGTCTGTCTGCTGGTTGCGGCTTCCGCCGGAAACTTGCCGAGCAACGCCTCGACCAGCTTTGAAAAGCCTATGCCCTTCGACGATTTGATCATGACCACGTCGCCGGGCTTCAATTCCGATAGAAGAACCGGCTTCAGATCTTCCGCGCCGGCGCGGTACTCCGTCCTGATCTCGCCGGGCAAAACGTCGGCCAGCGCCCGCATTTCCGGGCCACCGAGAAAGACCGTGCGCGTGTCGGTGCCGACGATCAGGTCGGCAAGCGCGGCATGCAATTTCGCCGAATGGCTGCCGAGCTCGAGCATATCGCCGAGCACGGCAATGCGCCTGCCTTCGCCCGACACCGGCGTCGTGTTGAGCAGTGCCATTGCTGCGCTCATCGACGCCGGATTGGCGTTGTAGCTCTCGTCGATCAGCGTGATCGGCCCCTTGGGATGACGCAACACATAGCGCTTGCCGCGTCCGCGTTCGGGCGAAAGATCGGCCAGCGCCTGCGCAACCCTGGTGACGTCGGCGCCGACCAGATGCGCGGCGCCAAGCACCGCGAGCACATTCTGCACCATATGGCGGCCCGGCGCGCCGATCCTGGCGACAATCTCGTGCCCGCCAATCTTGGCGGTGATGACCGAGTGATCGGCATTGAGCTCGCATTTGATCAGTTTGAAGGTCGCCCGGGCATTCTCGCCGAACCCGTAGACATGCTCGACGCCGGCCTCTTTCGCCATCTTCTCCAGCAGCTTCCAGCGCTGGTCGTCGCGGTTGAGAAGGGCGGCGCCACCGGGCTCCAGTCCCTCGAAAACCTCTGCCTTGGCCTTGGCGATCTCATCCAGGTTGCGGAAGAAGCCGAGGTGAGCGGCCGCGATCAGCGTAACGATGGCGACATGCGGCCGGACCATCTTGACCAGAGGCCGGATCTCGTCCGGATGGTTCATGCCGATCTCGAAGACGGCATAGTCGCAATCCTGCGGCATGCGCGCCAGCGTCAGCGGCACGCCCCAGTGATTGTTGAACGACTGGGCCGATGCATGCACCGTACCGACTGCGGACAGAGCGTGGCGTAGCGCTTCCTTGGTGGTGGTTTTGCCCGCCGACCCGGTCACGGCAATCACCCTCGCCTTTGAGCGTGCGCGCGCGGCAACGCCAAGCTTTTCCAGAGCGACAAGCACGTCCTCCACGACGATCATCGGTGCCGTCAGCCGCCCCAGCGACGGCAGCTTGCCCTCGGCGACGACCAGCACGCCGGCACCCGCCTTGATGGCGGCGGTGACGAAATCATGGCCGTCCATGGCCTCGCCCTTGATGGCGAAGAAAGCGTCTCCCGGCTGCAGGCTGCGGCTGTCGATGGAAATGCCGGCGATGCCTTCAGGCATCGGACCGAGCGGCCGGCCATCCATGGCGGCAACCAGCGCCTCGGAGGTCCACAGATAGCTCACGCTGCTTGCTCCCTGAGCGCCGAGCGAACTTCCTCATGATCGGAAAAATGCAGCGTCTCGGTGCCGATGGTCTGGCCTTCCTCATGGCCCTTGCCGGCCACGATCAGCGTGTCGCCAGCGTGAAGCATCCCCACTGCCTCGTGAATGGCCTTGCGCCGGTCGCCGACCTCGATCGCACCCGGTGCGGCCGCCAGAATCGCGGCGCGGATCGTCTCGGGTACTTCCGAGCGGGGATTGTCGTCGGTGACGATGACGACGTCGGCCAGTCTTGTGGCGATCTCGCCCATGATCGGCCGCTTGCCCCGGTCCCGGTCGCCGCCGCAACCGAATACGACGATGACGCGGCCGGTGGTAAAGGGGCGCACCGAAGCCAGCACGTTTTCCAGCGCATCCGGCTTGTGCGCGTAGTCGACATAGACCGGCGCGCCATTGGCGGCCGTCCCAACGAGGTCGAGCCGCCCCGGTGCACCCTTCAATTTCTCCAGCGCCATCAGCGCTTTGGCAACAGATGTTCCAGTCGAAATGGCGAGGCCGGCCGACACCAGCGCATTTGCAATCTGGAAGTCGCCGGCCAGCGGCAAGTCGACTTCATGGAGAACGCCGTCCGCTTCGACCTCGGCGCGCTGGCGGTGGCGCTCGTGCTCGACCCGCTTCAGCCGCAGGAAATCGCCGTGGCGTCCGACCGTCAGCACGTTCAGTCCCGCTGCATGCGCCGCCTTGATCGTCGGCTCCGACCACGGGTCGTCGGCAAAGATGATGGCCGGCGCGCCCTTCGGCAGCAGCGCGTCGAACAGACGCAATTTGGCGCGATGATAGTCCTCGACCGTCGGATGATAGTCCATATGATCGCGGCCGAGATTGGTGAAGCCGCCGGCCGCAAGCTTGACGCCGTCGAGCCGGCGCTGGTCGAGGCCATGGCTGGACGCTTCCATCGAGGCGTGGGTGACGCCGGCCTCCGCCAACTCCTTGAGCAGCCTGTGCAGTGCCACCGGATCCGGCGTGGTCAGCGAGCCATATTCGTTGCGGCCCGGCGCCACCACGCCGGTCGTGCCGATCGAAGCGGCGGCGAGGCCCGCCTGCTCCCATATCTGCCGGGTGAATGCGGCGACCGAGGTCTTGCCGCTGGTTCCGGTCACCGCGACCATGGTTTGCGGTTGCTTGCCGAAATAACGGGCCGCACTCAGCGCAAGCGCAAGGCGCGGATCGTCTACGACAAGAACCGGAACTGGCAGCCCGGCGACCGTACTGCCCTTGCCGACCACGATCGCTGCAGCGCCGCGGCTCGCGGCCTCGGCTGCGTAGGCTGCGCCATCCGCCTTGGAGCCGGTCAGCGCGAAAAAGACGACCCCCCGTGTTACCTGGCGGGAATCCGACGAAATCCCTGTAACCTCCATGTCGAAGGAAGCTGTCCCCTCGACAGGCAGGATACCGGCTAGATTTTTCAGCTTCATCGAACCCCGTTCATCGCAACAAAATAGCGCGCAGTTGCCGGCGCGCCCCAAGAATCACTGATAGGAAACCAGCGTTGCACCATTTTCATGGCTGAAATCTGGCTTCACGCCAAGCATGGAAGCCGCACGTCGGATGATGTTTGCAGCCATGATGCCCGCGTTCGAGGCGGCCGTAGCACCCATGCCGGGCTTTTCCGGCTTCGGTTCGTCGGCGATCGTAAGCACTATGTATTGCGGATCGTCCATCGGGAAAGCCGCGACGAAGGCGTTGAAATTCTTTTCCTTCGAGTAACGGCCGTTGACGACCTTCTCCGCCGTTCCCGTCTTGCCGCCCACCCGGTATCCTGGCACCCGTGCATTGCGGCCGGATCCCTTTTCGGCATTGAGTGCATAGAGATAGCGCATGCCCTCGACAGTCTTGTCGTTGACCACTTTCTTGGCCACCGCCATCGCCTGCTGCTGCGTGCGCGGCAGGAAGGTCGGGTCCATCAGATAGCCGCCATTCATCAGCGCGGCGCAGCCGACCGCCGTCTGCAGCGGCGTCGTCGACACACCGTGGCCGAAGGCGATGGTGATCGAATTGACCTGCTTCCAGACCTTGGGCTCGGTCGGCCGGGCGACTTCCGGCAGTTCGGTTTGCATCTTCTCGAGGATTCCCAGGCGATGCAGGAATTCGCGGTGTCCGTCGATGCCAACCGCTTCGGCTTCCTTGGCTGAGCCGATATTGGACGAGTAGATGAACACTTCCGGCACCGACAGTACCCGGCCCTTGCCATGGAAATCATGGATCGTTTGATGGCCGATCCTGATCGGGCGCGACGCATCGAAACGGCTTTGCAGCGTTATCTTGCCGGAATCGAGCGCCATTGCGGTGGTGAAGCTCTTGAAGGTCGACCCCATTTCGTAGAGGCCAGCCGACATGCGGTTGAGCCGGTCCTTGTCCTGCGCGTTATAGGGGTTGTTCGGATCGAAATCCGGAACCGAGGCCATCGCCAGCACCTCGCCGGTCTTGACGTTGAGCACGACGGCGCCCGCGGCGATAGCGTGGTATTTTTCCATGCCGGTGGCGACCTCGTCGCGCACGATATGCTGGACGCGCAGGTCGATCGAGAGCTGCACCGGCTTCAAATCCTTGGCCACCGCCAGGCCCGACGCCTGAAGGTCGCTCAAACCCTGTTCGTCGATGTATTTCTCCATGCCGGAGATGCCCTGATTGTCGATGTTGGTGAGGCCGACAATGTAGGACGAGGTTTCGCCGGCCGGATAGAACCGGCGCTTCTCGGTGCGGAAGCCGAAGCCGGGGATGCCGAGCTGCATGATGTCGGCCTGCTGCTTCGGCGTCAGTTGCCGCTGCAGCCAGACGAAGCCAGCGCCGCTCTTCAGCTTGTTATATGTCTGCTCGTAGTCGATCTCGGGAAGCACCGTCGACAGCTTTTCGATCGCCTCGTCGGCATCGACGATACGGCGCGGCTCGGCAAACAGCGACGCCGTCTTGATGTCGGTCGCCAGCACTTCGCCGTTACGGTCGACGATGTCTGGTCGCGACGCCGTCACCCGGCTCTGTGGCCCGCCCGACAGGTCGGGATTCTGGAAACCCAGATAGACCAGCCGCCCGGCAATGGTCGAATAGATGCCGAAGAACACCGCCATCGTCATGACGATGCGGGTCCGGCCCTTGCCACCGGTCGCCTTGCGGGCGCCTTCGACCACGATCGATCCGCCCGCATTCGGCTTCGAGCCGCGCTTCAGCAGCCTCACAATCTTTGGAAATCTGGCGGCGATTGGAAATCCGGTGATCATTGGACGATGCCTCCGGTCACCACGGGATCCTTGCCGCCGACATCGGCCATGCCGCCCAGCCGCTGCGATGAAAGGTCCTCGATGTTGACGGGTTTCGCCGGCAGATCGTCCAGCCCAACGATCTGCCGCGCATTGACCGGCTCGAGTCCGAGTTGCGATTTGTAGATTTCGGTGAGCTTCTGCAGGCGCGACGGCTGGGTAAGCAGGCTCCAGTCCGCCTTGAGCAGGTCGATCGTGTCGTCTTCATAACGGATCTGCGCCTGGATCTTGTGCACTGCCGCCAGTTGCTCCTCGGCCTCGCGCTTGGTCTTGTAGGTCAGGGCAGCCGCCGAAACCATGACGGCGATCAGGACTATGTCGCTGGTACGAAACACGTGCTCACCTCTCTCCCGGTCGATCGGCGCCGGGAAGCTTTGGGCCAGGCAGTTTTGGCAGGCCGAAAATCGAAAAATCGCCGGCACGCGCCGGCGCCTCTGTACGGATCGCAGCGCGCAGCCTTGCCGAGCGCGCTCGCGGATTTGCCGATATCTCGGCATCGCCAGGCGTCACGCCGCCGCCCTTCTTGGTGAAGGTGGCGGCGCGCGCCTGCGCCTCGGGCAGATGCCGCGATCCGGTCGCTGAATCGGCCCTGTCTGCGATGAAGCGCTTAACGATGCGGTCCTCGAGGGAATGGAAGGTCACCACGGCAAGCCGGCCGCCCGGTTTCAGCACGCGCTCGGCGGCAAACAGTGCCTTGGCAAGTTCGCCGAGTTCATCATTGACGAAGATGCGCAGCGCCTGGAAAACGCGGGTAGCCGGATGGATTTTGTCTTTCGGCGCGCGGCCGATATGCGTCTCGATGGCATCGGCAAGGTCGAGCGTGCGCTCGAAGGGGCGTTTTTCGCGACGGCTCTCGATCATTCGGGCGATGCGCCCGGCATGGCGTTCCTCGCCGAGAAAGCCGAAGATGCGGGCAAGATCGCCCACCTTGAAGGTGTTGACGACGTCGGCGGCGCTCAGGCCCGCCTGCGCCATGCGCATGTCGAGCGGTCCATCGGCCCGGAACGAAAAGCCGCGCTCCGGCTGGTCGATCTGCATGGAGGAGATGCCGATGTCGAGCACGACGCCATCGGCACTTTCAACCTGCTCGTCGAGCGTCGAGAACGGTGCCTGGACAAGCCTGAGCTTGCCGCCGAACTGCTGTTCAAGGGCCCGCCCCGCCACGATCGCATCCGGATCGCGGTCGATGGCGACGACCGAGGCTCCGCTTGCCAGAATGGCCTTGGTGTAGCCGCCGGCACCGAACGTGCCGTCGACGATCACCTCGCCTTTTGTCGGCGCCAGCGCCTCCAGAACTTCGGCAAGGAGGACCGGAATGTGACGGGCTGGTCCGCCAACGGCATGAACTTCATCGCCGTCGCCCGCCATCATTCCGGCCGCTCCCCGGGCTTCGTCCGCTGCCGAAGCTGCAAAAGCCGGGCGCGTGCTTCCGTCCCATAGGCGCTGAGCCGTCCCGGCTCCCAGATCTGAAAGAAATTGCCGCGGCCAACGAAGGCCACTTCCGCTGAAATGCCAGTATGCTCGCGAATGAAATCGCTCATCGTGATACGGCCGTCCTGGTCGAGCTTCAGAAACGTTCCATCGCCATGGCAGAAGAACGACATGTCGTCCGCCGTCTGCAGGAACGGGTCTTCCTGGGCGATACGCTGCTCGTAGCGATCGAGCAGGTCGAGCCCACCGACATCCATCGCCGGGCGATCCAGGCAGCGTAGCGCATAAAGTTCCGAATAGCCGCGTTTCTGCACAACGGCACGGAAATGCGCCGGCACGGACACCCGTCCCTTCGCATCGATCCTGTTCACCGCGTTCGACAGAAACCGGTCCATTACGCGTTACGGCCGCTTGCGCCGCCGCACCCCTCTGCATCTTCCTGTCCGCGCCGCCCCGGCCCGGTCGACGTCCAAAACCCGCTTCATCATGACGGGCGAACGCAGGCAAACGCGCAGCCGCCGCGGCTGCCCGATTGGCGTACGCTTCACCCTGACACGGAACGAAGGCTTGAGTATCGGAATGGGATATCATGGGGTGTTATGGGCGTCAACGGGAACAGTCTTCAAAACGCGCCTGCCACGACTGGGGAGAGCAGCTTTGACGGCACTCCGGTCTTTATCCTCCATTAAGCCTAACGAAGCGTTTAGGGCCGTGTGGTCCAACCGGAGGCGGCTTGCTGCGGATCGCTGCCGCGCTTAGCCTCGGCATCTTCTTTTCCGGTCAGCAACGAGGTTTGAAACCATGTCCGAAACAGCCAAGTCGCGCGCCGCGGCACTTCCCCATCTGCGTCGCGGCAGGCTTGCCAAGGGCGACCCGATCCCCTTGCCCCTGACCATGGCCGCCATTTTCCACGCGCCGGGTGACGCCACCGGATTCGATCAATATGGCCGCTTCAGCAATCCGACCTGGGATGCGGTCGAGCACATGCTGGCGCATCTGGAAGACGCCCCATGCGTCGCCTTTCCCTCGGGGATGGCTGCCATCTCGGCGGTATTTTTCGGCCTGCTCAAAGCCGGCGACCGTATCCTGCTGCCCTCCGACGGTTACCATACGACACGAGCGCTGGCAGAGCGCTTCCTGAAATCCTTCGGCGTCGCTTATGATGTCCGGCCGACATCGAGCTTCCTCGACGGCGGCTTCGACGGATATCGGCTTGCCTTCGTCGAAACGCCCGCCAACCCGGGACTGGATATATGTGACATCGCAGCCGTCGCCGAGGCCGTGCATAGAGCAGGTGCGGTGCTTGTGGTCGACAACACGACGATGACACCTTTCGGCCAGCGCCCGCTCGATCTCGGCGCCGATATCGTCATTGCTGCCGACACCAAGGCGCCAAATGGCCATTCCGATGTGCTGTTCGGCCATGTCGCCAGCCGCGACGCGGACATCATCTCGAGGGTGACCGACTGGCGCGAGACGTCAGGCGCCATCCCCGGGCCGTTCGAGGCATGGCTGGTGCATCGCGGCCTCGAAACGCTGGACGTGCGCTTCGACCGCATGTGCACCTCCGCCGAAATGATAGCGCGACGGCTGAAAAACCATCGCGCGATCAGCGGCTTGCGCTTTCCGGGACTGGAGAGCGATCCATCGCACAATCTTGCCTGCGCCCAGATGGAGCGCTTCGGATTTCTCATCTCGTTCGTGCTCGCCTCGGAGGACAAGGCCGAGGATTTCATCAACAACTGCGACTTGATGCAGGCAGCGACATCGTTCGGCGGCGTACACACCTCGGCCGAACGGCGATCAAAAAGGGGAGACGCCGTTCCGCCCGGCTTCGTTCGCCTGTCGGTCGGCTGCGAGCCGGTGGAAGAGCTTTGGCAGGCGATCGAGGCGTCGCTAGACGCAATCGGTGGCTGAATCGGCAATCACGAA
Organism: Mesorhizobium sp. WSM4828; assembly: GCF_055811175.1. NCBI lineage: Bacteria > Pseudomonadati > Pseudomonadota > Alphaproteobacteria > Hyphomicrobiales > Phyllobacteriaceae > Mesorhizobium > Mesorhizobium sp. WSM4828. Next base: position 235,696 of record NZ_JBVVQK010000007.1, read on the forward strand.
TTCAGATCGCCGGCGTCGATCTTGCGCCGGCCGTGCAGCACGCGAACGATTTCGATCGCCTCTTCCCTGACATGGTACAAAGTGAGGTATTCGCCGACGATCAGGTGACGGATGCCCGGCGCGATGTCTTCGCGCGGTGCACCTGAGAAGGGATAAGTGGCCACTTGCTGCCAGCGGGCTTCGATCCGATCGAGCAACCGATCCGCTGCAGCCTCGCTGTCTTGCGCAACGTAAAGCCAGATCGCGATCAAATCCTCTTCTGCATGTGCAGTTCGGATGATGGGCAGCAAATTCATGCCGCGCTGTCGGGTTTCAATCGTCTCCGCGCTTCGGCCTTTATTTCGTCGATCGACGCAAACCGCCCCGGCCCGCTGTCGATCCCCTCCTGCACCAGTCTGCGCAACTCCTCGACGGTGTAGCCGAGCAGGTCGCGCCGATCCTTCCATTGCCGCAGCGCGTCGCGGATCACTTCGCTCGCCGAGGCATATTCGCCGGCGGCCACCACGTCGTCGACCGCCGCGGCCAGTTCCGGCGACAGCGTGATGCTGCGTTTATCGACCTGTCCCATGAGGCTCTCCTGATAGTCTTGTCCAAATGGTACGATTTAATCGCACCATTTTCAAGGAAATGCCGCGCTCGATTCGGGTCGAAAAGTGAATCAATGGCTGCGCCCGAAGGCGCAGCCTACTGATTTCAAAGATTTTTCTTCGATATGGGAAACTGCCAGCTGGCCTGTAAGCCGGGTTCTGTATGGCCCTCGCCCCTTGCGGGGCGAGAACGTGGCGGCCATTCATCTTGGGCGCATGTTGCCATGCGCCTCACGCAACCTACCCGGACGGTGAGCCGGAAACAGCCCTCGAGGGTTTCCCCTCGCACCGCCCCTATTCGGTCTTGCTCCCGGTGGGGTTTACCGTGCCGCTCCTGTTGCCAGTCGCGCGGTGGGCTCTTACCCCACCCTTTCACCCTTGCCACGATTGGATCGTGGCGGTTTGCTTTCTGTGGCACTTTCCCTGGGGTCGCCCCCGCCGGCCATTAACCGGCACCGTGTCTCCATGGAGCCCGGACTTTCCTCACCCGCAGCCTTTCGGCTTCGCGGGTGCGGCCGCCCGGCCAGCTGGCAAGGCGTATAAAGGGGTTCAGGCCCGAAAAAGCAAGTTATCCCTTGTCAGGCGGGCGCTCCAAGTGCTGCCAGTTGCACCTTGACCTTGCCGCAATAGGCTGCGGACACCGGGTTCATCCGTGTGGCGCCGTGGCCGGCATTGTATTTCAGGATCGTGCCACAGGTCGTGCCGCCGCCGAGATCCTGCGCCATGGCAAGGTACTTCATGCCGTATTTGATGTTGGTATCGGGATCGTAGAGACCCTGAACCGAACCGCTATAGCCCATCATTCTTGCCGTCGCCGGCTTGATCTGCATCAGGCCGATCTCGCCGGCGCTGCCGACCTGGTTCGGCTGGTAGTTGCTCTCGATCTTGATGACGGCGTTGGCGAGCGATATCGGCACGCCATAGCTGGCGGCGTAACGCGCAATGATCGCCGAGTACTGTCCGTTGCCGCCGACAACCGCCGCCTGGGGCACTGGCCTGCTCTTCGGAGCGACTGACGCCGTTACCATGTGGTCGATGCGTTTGCGGTTACGCTTCACATGCTGTTTGGCGATTGTCTTTCTGGCAGCGGTTGGCTTTCTGGCGGAGGCTGGCTTTTTCGACTTTACCACGGCCGCTTTTTCCACTTTTGCGGTGGCGGTCTTCTCTACTTTTGCACCACCTTTCGGCACGGCGGTTTTGCCGGCTGCAGCACTGAAGCCTTGATCGGCCCGCTGGCTCAGCGGTGCGCTGTTCGCCGCACTGAAGGCAAAAGTCATTACGCCGGCAGCAATGGCTGCCGTTAAAACGGTCAATTTCTGCATGTGATCCTGTTCTGTTTGATCTGCACAAAGAACTTCGCGCAGATACCCTCAATCAACATCGGAACATCTGGGGGATAGAGGTCCGACAATCTGTACGGATCGCCTTTGACGACGGAATTGGCGCCAAAGAAGGCGACGCAAGTCACTTTGGGTAACAGATTGTAACTTTGAAGCTTGGGAAAGACTATTTGAGAGAGGCTATCCTTGCGGAAGCGAGCAGCCTTTCCAGCGTGCGGATCGTCGATCCGTCAGCCATGCCATCGACCAGGCGCTGCCGGAAATGCCGCTGAAATGCCTCGACCACGATTTCGGTCTGCCGGTCGAAAGCGCCGGTGATCTCGACGCCATAACCATAGAGCGCCAGCATCGACTGCAGCGCCTCGACCTCGGCTCCGGTATCGCCTGGCTTCAGCACGGCGCCACGCCGGATCGGCGCTGCCGGCACAACATGGCCGACACCGGCGGCAAACAAGGCCTTCCATGGAAATTTCTCGCCCGGATCGACCTTGCGCCCCGGTGCCACGTCGGAATGCGCGAGCACCCGCTGCGCCGGAATGGAATGGCGCTCGACGATGCCCGCGCAGAGGCCGATCACCGCGTCGATCTGCGGTTTTGGAAAGTTGCGATAGCCGAGCGTATGCCCCGGATTGACGATCTCGATGCCGATCGAACAGGAGTTGATGTCGCTCTGTCCGAACCACGAACTCTTACCGGCATGCCAGGCGCGGTCGCTTTCCCTTACCATCTGAACAATGCGGCCGTCCTCATGGACCATGTAGTGCGACGAGACCTCGCTTGCCGGATCGCACAACCATGCCTCGGCACCGGCGCCGGTCGCCATGCCGGTGTAGTGCAGCACGATCATATCTGGTCCGAGCGTTCCGCGTCGTGGCCCGACATTCGGCGATACCCTGACCTCGGCGCTCGGCTCGTCGGGCGGAAAGCCGCTCATGCGTGCCGCAGGCCTCGCTCGATCATTTCATAGGCCGCGTTGATCGCCGCCAGCCTGGTCGTCGCGATCTTGATGAATTCCTGCGGCAGGCCGCGTGCGATCAGCCGGTCCGGATGATTGTCGGAGACCAGCTTGCGGTAGCGCCTGCGGACCTCCTCGAACGGCTTCCCACGCTCGATGCCGAGCACGACGTAAGGATCGGCGGCACCCAGATCGACATGCCGGGCCAGGATGCTCTGGTAATGCGCCTCATCGATGCGGAAGATCTCGGCGATGCGATGCAGGAACTGGCCCTCGCGCTCATGCACTAGCCCGTCGGCCTTGGCGATGTGGAACAGCCCGTCGAGTATGTCCTCGAGCATCAGGCAATTCGAATGACCCGAACCGCAAAGCTGCGCCATCCGCTCGGCATAGGTCTCGAAACCGGCGATGTCGCGTTTGGCCAAATCGTAGAGCCGCGCCACATTGCGCCTCTGTTCCTTCGGCACCTCGAATATTTCCTGGAAGGCGCGCACCTCGTCTTGCGTGACGATGCCGTCTGCCTTGGCCATCTTGGCCGACAGGGCGATCATCGCCACCGAGAAGGCGACGCGCCGGCGCAGATCGGCGTCGCCGGAGAAAACCGTGCGCACGGCCTCGACCACTTCGGCGACGCCTGACGACGCTGAAGATGAAACGCGTGTGACGAAGTCGCCGAGGCGGTCCCAAATCGACATGAGGGCTTCATAGGGCCAACCGCCCATCGCTATCAAGCCAAGACAGTGCCGCAGGGGCTGGCCCAATCGATTTGGCGCAATGCCTGAGGCGGCTGCCGCTAGTGCTTACGCATGGAAATCGGCCGATGGAAGCCGCTGCGAGCAAACCCGCGTCGTCGCACTCGGCCGCGAGGCGCGGATATCGCAAGCAGCAGAAAGGCCGGCGTGTGAGCCGGCCTTCCTTGGCTGTCACATTGACTACTGCGACTACTGCGCCGGGGCAGCCGGCGCAGGCGCCGGAGCCGGAGCCGGCTCGGCAGGCTTGTTGGCGTCAGGAGCAGCCGGCTTCATCGTCTGGTCGGATGCCGGCGGGTTGGTGCTCTGCGTCGTGGTGTTGTCGGTGCCACTGTTGCTGCAGGCGGCAAGGCCAAGCAACGCAAGCGCCGACACCGACGCAAGAATGAGTTTCTTCATGATATCTCTCCTCTAATCACGCCTCCGTTACCGGCGGCGGTCGAGGACACAATGCGTAAGCCGCGCATGAGTTTCGTAACGTTGCATTTCTGCCTGTAACATATTCCAATCACTTGACGATTGCCGGTCAGGGCCTCGCGAGCTAACAGATCGAACAGGGAAAATCCCGGGAGCCGCTGCCATGACCGCAAAATGGGATTTCTGGATCGACCGCGGCGGTACCTTCACCGACGTCATCGGCCATGACCCGGAAGGCGGGCTGCATCCCAGGAAACTCCTTTCGGAAAATCCCGAAGCCTATGCCGATGCTGCCATCCAGGGCATTCGCGAGCTGCTCGGCGTCCAGCCCGGCGCTCCAATCCCCTCCGCTCTGATCGGCGATGTCAAAATGGGCACCACGGTTGCCACCAATGCGCTTCTCGAGCGCAAGGGCGACCGTGTGCTGCTGCTCATCACCAAAGGGTTCCGCGATGCGCTGAGGATTGCCTATCAGGCCAGGCCCGATATCTTTGCCAAGCAGATCATCCTTCCCGAACAGCTCTATGAGCGTGTCGTCGAAATCGACGAAAGGGTTCGCGCCGACGGCAGTGTCGAGCACCTGCTCGACATTGCTTCCGTACGCCCGGCTATTGAGCAAGCCAAGGCGGACGGCATCGATGCGGTCGCGATCGTCTTCATGCATGCCTGGAAACATCCCGAGCACGAAAAGGCGGTCGCCAAAGTCTGTCGAAAGCTCGGATTTTCGCAGGTCTCGGTCAGTCACGAGGTCTCGCCGCTGATCAAGCTAGTCGGCCGCGGCGACACCACGGTGGTCGACGCCTATCTGTCGCCGATCCTGGCAAGGTATGTGCAGAAGGTGGCGGCGGAACTGGGTGCCGCGCCAATCTCCCCTCTCGAGGGGGAGATGGCTGCGCAGCTGCCAGAGGGGGGCGCTGTCCCGCCAACATCTCAGTCTGTCACGCCCCCCTCTGCCCTGCCGGGCATCTCCCCCACAAGGGGCGAGATTGGCCAATCCCCTCGCCTCATGTTCATGATGTCGTCGGGCGGCCTCACCGCTGCCGACATGTTCCAGGGCAAGGATGCGCTGTTGTCCGGCCCGGCCGGCGGTGTCGTCGGCATGGTCGAGACGGCAAAACTCGCCGGTTTCGGCAAGGTCATCGGCTTCGACATGGGCGGCACCTCCACCGATGTCGCCCATTACGATGGCGACTACGAGCGCGCCTTCGACACCGAGGTCGCCGGGGTGCGCATCCGCGCGCCGATGATGCGCATCCACACCGTCGCCGCCGGCGGTGGCTCGATCCTGCACTATGAGGCCGGCCGCTTCCGCGCCGGGCCGGATTCGGCCGGCGCCAATCCCGGCCCGGCCGCCTATAGGCGCGGCGGCCCGCTGGCCGTCACCGATGCCAATGTCATGCTGGGCAAGCTGCAGCCCGAGTTCTTCCCGGCCATTTTTGGGCCGGGCCAGGACGAACCGCTCGACGTGCAGACGGTTCGCGAAAAATTCACCGCACTTGCCGCCGAGATCGGCGACGGCCGCCCGCCGGAAACCGTCGCCGAAGGGTTCATCACCATCGCCGTCGAAAACATGGCCAATGCCATCAAGAAGATTTCGGTGCAGCGCGGCTACGACGTCACCGAATACCTCCTGAACTGTTTCGGCGGCGCCGGCGGCCAGCACGCTTGCCTGGTCGCCGATGCGCTCGGCGTGGAGGCGGTGCTGATCCATCCGTTCTCCGGCCTGCTGTCGGCATACGGCATAGGACTATCCTCGGTGTTTGCGTCACGCCAGCAGGCGCTGCTGAAGCCGCTGGCGGACAATTCCGGGCCAGCAATCGATGAACTCATCGCAACGCTGCGCAAAGCCGTCATCGACGAACTCGCCGCGCAAGGCATCAGCGAAGACGCGGTCGCCTCGAGACCGGTGCTGCAGATCCGCTACGACGGCACCGATACCGCACTGCCTGTGAACTTTGGGCACGGCTCGATCGCGCAGGCCAAGGCGGACTTCGAACTGGCGCACAAGGCGCAGTTCGGTTTCGTCTACGAAGACAAGCCGATGATCGTCGAATCGGTCGGCGTCGAAGGTACCGATACCGGCGGCACCGGCCGCGACGAAAGCGATTCAGTTGTTGAAGACGTGGCCGCAAGTCCTTCCGGGACCCGGAAAATCTTTGTCGACGGCGTCTGGCGCGACGCCGGCATTTTCCCTCGCGAAACGCTGAAGCCCGGTAACAAGATCGCCGGCCCCGCTTTGATCATCGAGCCTAACCAGACCATTGTCGTCGAGCCGGGCTGGCAGGCCGAGATCACCGCCAAGGAGCACGTATTGATGCGGCGCGTCGAGAAGAAGTACCGGCACGCCGCACTCGGCACCGAAGCCGATCCGGTGATGCTGGAGGTCTTCAACAACCTGTTCATGTCGATCGCCGAACAGATGGGCGTAACGCTGCAAAACACCGCCTATTCCGTCAACATCAAGGAACGGCTCGATTTCTCCTGCGCCGTTTTCGACCGGAACGGCGCGCTGGTCGCCAACGCGCCGCATATGCCGGTGCATCTCGGCTCCATGGACCGCTCGGTGGAGACCATCATCCGGCTCAATTCCGGCGACATTCACCCAGGCGATGTCTTTGCGCTGAACGCGCCTTACAATGGCGGCACGCATCTGCCTGATATCACAGTCGTGACGCCTGTCTTTTCCCTCCCCCTCGAGGGGAGGGTGGCCGCGGAGCGGCCGGGTGGGGTCCTCTCAGAAGGCACCGCAAGAACGTCGAGCACTGCCGCAGCGACCCCCTCCGCCGCCTTCGGCGGCACCTCCCCCTCAAGGGGGGAGGAAATCCTCTTTTACGTCGCCTCGCGTGGCCACCATGCCGACATCGGCGGCACCGCGCCCGGCTCGATGACGCCGCTTGCCACAACCGTCGACGAAGAAGGCGTGCTGTTCGATAATTTCCGCATCGTCGATCGCGGCCGGTTCCGCGAGAAGGACCTCGAGACGCTGCTCACCGACCATCCCTATCCGGCGCGCAATCCGCACCAGAACATCGCCGACCTCAAGGCGCAGATCGCCGCGAACGAAAAGGGCGTCGCCGAGCTGCGCAAGATGGTCGCGCATTTCGGCCTCGATGTGGTCGAAGCCTATATGGGTCACGTCCAGGACAATGCCGCCGAAAGCGTGCGCCGTGTGCTGGAGCGGCTGCCCGACAGTTCCGAATACGAATATCCGACCGACACCGGCCAAAAGATCAAGGTGAAGATGACTATCGACCGGGAGAAGCGCGAAGCGACCGTCGACTTCACCGGCACGTCGCCGGTGATGAAGAACAATTTCAATGCGCCGGAGCCAGTCGCCCGAGCCGCTGTGCTTTATGCCTTCCGCGTCATGGTCGAAGACAACATCCCGATGAATGCCGGATGTCTGCGGCCGATCAATATCATCATTCCCGACGGCTCGATGCTCAAGCCCGCCTATCCCGCGGCGGTTGTCGCCGGCAATGTCGAGACCTCGCAGCACGTCACCAACGCGCTGTTCGGGGCGATGAGGGCGATGGCCAACGCGCAAGGCACGATGAACAACCTCACCTTCGGCAACAAGCAGTACCAATATTACGAGACGATCTGCTCGGGCTCGCCGGCCGGCCGGATGAACGACGGCCGCGGCTTTGCCGGCACCTCCGGCGTCCACACCCATATGACCAATTCGCGCCTGACCGATCCCGAAGTGCTGGAACTGCGTTTCCCGGTACTGCTCGAGGATTTCCATATCCGCGAGGGCTCCGGCGGCAAAGGCAAATGGAATGCCGGCGACGGCACCAAGCGCACCGTCCGCTTCCTCGAAAAGATGGAATGCGCGATCCTGTCCTCGCATCGCAACCGCCCGCCGCAAGGCCTCGGCGGCGGCGGCGACGGCGAGGCCGGCTCGACTAAGGTCCGCCGCAAGGATGGCCGCGTCGAAATCCTGAAGGCCTGCGACCAGACGGTGCTCGACGCCGGCGAGGCGGTCATCGTGACGACGCCGACCCCTGGCGGATTTGGCCAGACATAGGAACCTGTCACCGGCCTGTCATGACCCTGCGCTACCCGCTTGCGGCAAAGCAAACGGGGAATCGCCTTGCCATGACGGACATTTCTGGGGAACTGGTTTTTCGCCGCGGCAAGGAGGTCGGCAAGGCCGTCTACCAGAACCGCCCGCTGTCGAAGGCTGGCATCTCCGAACGCTTGTTCGCCTTCCTGTTCTCCGGCCTCGTCTATCCGCAGATCTGGGAAGACCCCGAAATCGACATGGACGCGATGCAACTCGGCAAGGGCCACCGCATCGTCACCATTGCCTCCGGCGGCTGCAACATCCTCGCCTATCTCACCTGCTCGCCGGAAAGGATCGATGCCGTCGACCTCAACGCCGCCCATATCGCGCTGAACCGCATGAAGCTCGAAGCCGTGCGTCACCTGCCGTCGCAGGGCGACCTTTTCCGTTTCTTCGGCGCGGCAGAGACCGGGCACAATTCGCAGGCCTACGACCGCTTCATCGCGCCGCATCTCGATCCGGTCAGCCGTCATTATTGGGAGCGGCGCAACTGGCGCGGCCGTCGCCGCATCGCCGTCTTCGACCGCAATTTCTACCAGACCGGCCTGCTTGGTCTGTTCATCGCCATGGGCCACCGCACCGCAAAGCTCTTCGGCGTCGACCCGGCCGGCATCATGGACGCCAAGAGCATCGCCGATCAACGCCGTTTCTTCGATGAGGAGCTGGCGCCGGTCTTCGAAAAGCCGCTGCTGAAATGGGCAACTTCGCGAAAAGCTTCGCTGTTCGGCCTCGGCATTCCGCCGGCCCAGTACGATTCGCTGATCACCTCGGGCGACGGCACCATGGCCAGCGTGCTGAAGGCCCGGCTGGAAAAGCTCGCCTGCGATTTTCCGCTGAAGACCAACTATTTTGCCTGGCAGGCCTTTGCCCGCCGCTATCCCAACCCGGGCGAGGCCGCCCTGCCCGCCTATCTCGAAAAGCGCAACTACGAGACGATCCGCAACAATGTCGATCGCGTCGCCATCCACCACGCCAATCTGATCGAGTTCCTTGCCGGCAAGGATGCCGGTTCGGTCGACCGCTTCGTGCTGCTCGACGCACAGGACTGGATGACCGACGACCAGCTCAACGGGTTGTGGGCCGAGATCACCCGAACCGCCTCCACCGGCGCCCGCGTCATCTTCCGCACCGCAGCGGAACCCAGCCTGCTGCCCGGCCGCGTCTCGAATTCGCTGCTCGACCAGTGGCGCTACGAGAACGACGCCTCGCGCGAGTTTTCGGCGCGCGACCGCTCGGCCATCTATGGCGGCTTCCACCTCTATGTGAAGCGGGCCGCATGAGCACGACCGACTTGCCGGCCAGCCATGCCGAGCTGATGGACGGCGTCTATCGCTGGCAGCGTCATGTCTACGACCTGACCCGCAAATACTATCTGCTCGGCCGCGACCGGCTTATCGACGGACTGGATGTGCCGGCCGGCGGGACCGTGCTCGAGCTCGGCTGCGGCACCGGCCGCAACATCATCCTCGCCGCCCGCCGCTATCCCGGCGCGCGCTTCTTCGGCCTCGATATTTCGGCCGAGATGCTGGAGACGGCCACCGCCGCCCTTGCCCGCGAAAGCCTCTCCGGCCGCGTTACGCTGGCGCGCGGCGACGCCACCGATTTCGACGCGAAGGCGCTGTTCGGCGTCGAAAGTTTCGACCGGATATTCGTCTCGTATTCGCTGTCGATGATCCCCGGCTGGGAGAAGACAGTGTCCGCCGCACTTGCTGCCCTGTCACCGGGCGGCTCGCTGCATGTCGTCGATTTTGGCCAGCAGGAAGCCCTGCCCGGCTGGTTCCGCACGCTGTTGCGCAGCTGGCTGAAAAAATTCCATGTCGAGCCACCTCAATCGCTGCGCGCGGTTCTGGATTCGGAATCTGCAAGAGTTGGCGCAAGCTTCCGTTTCCAAACGCTTTATCGCGGCTATGCCTGGCTGGCCGTGATCAAAATCGCCTCCTAGTTCCCTTCACATCGTCATCCTGGGGCGGAGCAAGGAGCGCAGCGACGCGGCGCAGACCCCGGGATCCATATGTGGACGGCCCCCTGCTTGCAAGGTGTGGCTCAGGTCTGATCGGATCGCTTGCATCCATATGTCCGGCCTGTTGATGCGGTTTTGACCGCTGGCCAA